>JAAWBP010000094.1 GCA_022792755.1 Oscillospiraceae bacterium
CCCCCCCCCCCCCCCCCCCCCCCCCCCCCCCCCCCCCCCCCCCCCCAATAATAGGTGTGCAAATTACCCATTTTATCAAGAAAGAAGGAGACACAAAATGAAAAAAGTAGTTGCATTCGTTCTGTCTGCCTTGCTGATTTGCACCATGTCTGTCGTTGCCTTTGCGGCCGAGATCACTGATGCAAACCGTGACAAGGCGATCGCTGAGGTAAAAGCTTACCTTGCTGATATGGGCGTGGAAGGCGACGAAATCGATCAGGTTGTCGATTCTCTCGACAATGCTCAGCTCACCGCGATTTCCGAGGCTGAGACCGAACTGAAGGCCGAAGCTGAAACCCTGAAGGCCGACATTGACAAGGCGACAACTGTCACCGAGATCCAGGCGCTTGTCAAAAAGGCTGAAACCATTATGAAAGACAACGGCGTTGAGGGCATTGCCATTACCGACGTTAAAGTCACCCTTACAACGGTAGACGGCAAAACCGTTGCGACGATTGCTCCGTCCATCAAAGTAAAAGACAATGCACCTGTTGCTGTTGACGCTACCGTTACATCGGACAACGAGATCAAGAACGATGTAGAGAACAAGACTCCGGTTGTTGACGAAGAGAAGAACCCGATCAACAACGACTCTAAGAATCCGGTGAAACCGGCCGGCAGCGAGGGTGTTGTTGTTCTGGTTGTTTCCGCTCTGGCTGTTGTTGCCGTTCTCGGCCTGGCGATCCATAAAAAACACAGCATTGTGTAATCTCGCTCTCTAGAGAGCCATTCTTAAGATCACTTAAAAAGCCGGGAACCGTTGTGTTCCCGGTTTTCTTTTGAGAAAATCATTTTGGCATAATTCGATCAGCCTTCGGCGGTATGCCGCTGGAAAGGAGCCATATGAAGAAACAATCGTTTATCCGGGAAAACCCGTGGGCGTTTCTCGTCGTACCGCTGGTTTTCGCCCTTTTTACAGCAGCCGTGCTCTATGGGGTCGGCCGCTCTCTGGTTGCACCATATGAGGGGCTTTTGGGTCTCTTTTTCTCTGAACATATAGAGGAGGTCGAGCCGCGCGATTTGTTGGAGGCGGCCAGCGCAATCTCTGATGACGGCTCGCCGGTTTTGCCGCTCAGCTCGATCGACTATCCGGCCGAGGGTGACCGCTACGCCACCATTTCCATAGAGGGGACCAATATGCAGAACCCCGTCTATTACGGGGATTCCCACACCATCTTGAACCGGGGAGTCGGCACCTATAAAGACCATTCCGGCGCGGGGATCCCGGGTGAGGGGAAGACGATCATGATGGTCGCTCACAACAACACGTTTTTCAGTGAGCTGAAAAACGTGCAGCTGGGCGCTCTGGTTAAGCTGGAAACCCACTACGGCATTTCCACTTATCGCATCATCGATATGCAGGTAAAGGATTATCAGGACCGCACCGCCTATGATTTTTCGCGCACAGATGAAAACCTTATTTTATATACCTGTCATCCCTTTGATGCGCTGGGCTTTACCCCCAACCGCTACTTTATTTATGCGGAGTATCTGTCCGGGCCGAAGCTGGATCCCGCACGCTGATGAAACATCCTGTTGAAAAGGGGGAAAAATATGGAAACCACAGATAAAGCTCGCTCTGCTGACATCTGGAGCGAAGGCGGCGGGGAGAAAAGGGAAACGGCTGAACAGAAAAAATCTGCCGCGATTGGATGGCCGCTGGTGCTTTCTTATCTCAGTGCCCTTTTACTGACAGTGCTGGCTGTTGTTTTGGTGCTGTATCTCACCGTCTGCAATGAAAACTATATGAAAAGCCGTGTGACCGCGAGCGGATTTCCACAGATCGTATACGATACGCTGCTCGAAAATTACAAAAGTTATGCCGCTGCGACCGGTTTTGAAAGCCATATTCTGACCGACCAGATTTCCGCAGAACAGATCGAGAAAGACATGCAGCGCACGGTCGCAGAGTTGTACCAGGGGGATACAGCCTTTAACCTGCGCAATGAGATCGCCAACAGCACCTATGACGCGATGGCAGCCGATGCCGCGGCGCGCGGCCGGGAGCTCAACGACACCAACAAACAGGGTGTTTCCATCGTGGCAGATGCCTGCCGAAGCGATTACGCCAGCTATGTGAGCATCCCGCTTGCCAGCCAGCTGAATCTCCTGATCGGCAAGCTGCAAAATATCCTCTGGATCGTTCTGCTGGCTTCTGTGTTATTCTGCGCGCTTGCGATCTATCTCACGGTAAGCCTTTCCGGTGGACGGAAAACGGCTTACCGCTGCTTGTTTTTCGCTCTTACCGCTTCGGCGCTCCTCTGCCTTTTGATTGCCGCAGCACTCAACCCGATGCTCCGGATGGAGAATTTGAATCTGGAGCCGGCTTCTTTAAGGCTGTTCTTGGCAAGCTATGTGAGAGGTGTTTTCGAAAGCTTCGGCATTTTTGCCGCAGTGTACGGGGCGGCCTCTGCGCTGTTCCTCTTTTTGTCCCGCGGCAAGATGGTTCGTGATCCGGCAGGGAGAGCGAAGAAGGTTCACCGCAAACCGCTGCTCAACCGCCTTTGATCTGGAAAAAGAACTTTTGATTCGATTTGCTTCAAAAAGAAAGTTTACCCTCGATTGACAAGGGCGTGTCTGCGTTTGCCAATCGAGGGTACTTCATTGCAGACGGAGGATCGCAGACGCTTTTGTCAAAATTTTCTTTTCAAAATCCGTAAAATAGGTGTATAATATAAAATAGCATTTGAGCCCTTATATTTTATAGGGGCTGTCACACTGCAAAGGAATTGAATAAAGTTCGCTAAGACCGTTGAAAATTAGAGAGGGTGTATTATATATGGGAATCATCCGCAAAAAAGCTGCTCTTTTGGAATACGCGGGGGCCGGTCATCCCATTCTTTGGAATTCTCCGGAGATCCTTTTCATGCAGGCGGTTTGCGCCGGAAGGACGGAGGAAGCTCTTTCATATTTCCGGGAGGAAAAGCTTTTCGGAGGCTGTCCGGTGCTGGATGCACCCCAGGGCCGGTACGAGGGCCTTTCGGCGATCCGCTCCTTTGCGGAAGGGTGGCTGGAACTCTTTGAAGCCGCTTCTGGGGAATTGATCCCCGTCATCCAGACCCGGGCCAACGGGCGAAGCGTCACCGAGGCGGTGGTGAATTTTCGGGCAGGGGGCGTGATCGATCAGGTTCCCATGTTCTTGGTAGGGGATCTGCGCACCGCCGAGACGCTGGATGAGCTGCGGATCTATTTCCATTTCACCCATGTGAAGGGCCTTACCGGCTACCGCAGGCCTTTGTTTACCTCTGCGCATCTGGAAATGGGGGATCCTCAGCTTCTGACAGGGGCAGTGCGGGAGTATTATGAGGCCCTGCATCACACACCCTGCGTCCAGGTGGACCGGATCCTGAAAACCATGCAGGATGGCTGCCGCTTCGGCGGCTATGAGCCTGTGGGTACCGAATCCCACGGAACCAGTAGAGAGGAACTGCGGAACATCTATGAGCATATGGCTGCCTATATCCCCAAATGGGTGGGGATGCGGTATGAGACCATTATAGATGACGGGAAGAACTGCGTTATCGAATGGGTGCATATCGTTTCCAGAGAGGGCCGGGAAAAAGCTGGGCGGGTGTGTATCTCCGGAATTTCTTCCTATGAAAGAGGGGAGGACGGCCTCCTTTGCAGCATCCGCATCTGCGACTACGCCGGGTTTGAGAAGTCCATCGATTGGACGAAAACACCTCTTTCCAAGGAGGAGGCGTACGCCGTCAATTTTGTGGAAGAATTCCCCTCTGGCTGTGGAAGAAAGCCCCAAGGCTGAAGATCCGGTTCGCCGCTTGAAAAGAAGGCATGACGAAGATCCTATTCGGCTTCTAAGCAACGACCTGAAGAGATTCGGAAAAATCTGTAGAACCAAAGGTGCTTATTGCACCGCTGTTGCACCATTACAGATGCTGAAATTCAATGTGTATTTTTTTGCCGTTTTGGTAAAAACAAACGGGAACAGCCTTTTTGCTTTTTGGGCGGAGAGGTGTTCCGGCAGTTGAAATAGGGATACCCTCGGTTGACAAAGGCAGACATGGTTTTGCAGGACAGGAAGCGCCCCTGACTGTGTTATCCTCCTTGTTTTACGGTAGTAAAGCTGCGTCGTCTGCCTTGTCAGGATACACTTCCCGCCTCTGAAAAACTTCTTCGAACCCCAGAGCTTCAGAAAGGACGGGATGGCAAGGCCGCAGGCGGAGTGCCACCGCTGTCAATGCGCGATCCGCAAGCAGTGCAAGACCTACAAATTCTTAACCCGCGAGGCAGGTTTGTACAAGGTATCTCGCAGGGTAACTACGTCAGGATTGGTATAACCTTGGGGTGCGTATTGTCCTGCCGGGGCCACCCGGCTTTGAAGTTCTGGGGCGTGTTTGCCCTTGTCAATCGAGGGTATCATTTAGACAGAAAGGATGTTGAAGATGAAAATCGGTATTTTAACAAGCGGTGGGGACTGCCCCGGCCTGAACGCCACCATCCGCGGTGCTGCGAAGGCAATTTATGAGCAGGTGGACAACGCCCAGATCGTCGGCATCGTCGACGGGTATCACGGGCTGATCCACGGTGAGTCCCACAAAATGCACCCGGAAGATTTTTCCGGAATCCTCACCCGGGGCGGAACCATCTTGGGAACCTCCCGGCAGCCCTACAAAAAAATGAGGGTGATTGAAGACAACATTGACAAAATTGAAAACATGAAGTCCAACTACAAAAAGATGGGGCTCGACTGCCTTTTGATTTTGGGCGGAAACGGCACGCATAAAACAGCTAAGCTCCTTTCGGATGAGGGGCTTAATGTGATCGGCCTTCCCAAAACCATTGACAATGACATCTGGGGAACCGACGTCACATTCGGTTTCCACACAGCGGTTGATATCGCAACCGACGTCATCGACCGGATTCACACGACAGCTTGCAGCCATAAACGGGTCATGGTAATCGAGATTATGGGGAACAAGGCCGGCTGGCTTACTCTGTATTCCAGCATTGCGGGGGGAGCGGACATCGTCGTCCTGCCCGAAATCCCGTTTGATCTCGACAAGATCGCGAATTCGGTTCAGAAGCGTGCGGACAAGGGGAAGAACTTCTCGATCGTCGTCGTCGCAGAGGGAGCCATGGACAAAAAAGAGGCAAAGCTCAAAAAGAAGGAGCGGGCCAAGCTGCGGGAGGAGCGGGGTGAAATCACTGCGACAGCACGGATTGCGAAAGGCATCAACGAAAAAATCGGGTTTGACACCCGCGTTGTCGTGCCGGGACATATTGTCCGTGGGGGAAGCCCATCCTCCTACGACCGGGTTCTGGCGACCCAATTCGGCGTTTATGCAGCTGAATTGATCGCAAAGCGCTGCTACGGTGTCTCTGTTGCGATGAAAAACAACATTGTCACCCACAATCCGCTGGAAGAGGTTGCGGGGATTACCAAGTTTGTCCCGGTCGACCATCAGATGATCCGCACCGGCCGAATGATCGGGATGTCGTTTGGCGATTGACAAAAAGGAGAGGAAATACATGGTAAAGCACATTGTACTTTATAATGCTAAAGACGGTAAAGAGGTGTATCTCAAGAGCCAATATGAGCAGATGAAAGAAGCGCTCACCTCTCTGGTCGGCAAGATCGACGGGTTGCTGAAGGTCGAGGTTTCGGTCACTTATAACGAAACCTCTCACGACATCTGCCTTTATACCGAATTTACAGACCGCGCGGCTTTGGAAGCGTATCGGGTCAATCCCCATCATCTGGAGGCGGCTCAGTTCGTGCGGAGCGTCACCAAAGACCGGGTCAGCGCAGATTACGAAGTGTAAAGGGCAGGGCAGATTTTATAGGCGTGAAAAACAAAAACACCGTTGATATCCGAATTTATTAGGGATTCGGTTTCAACGGTGTTTTTGTTTTGCCTTTTAAATTTTCCTTCAGCGGTACTGTTCGATCAATGCGGCGTAGCTCGATTTTGGACGGACACCGACCTCGGTCGAAAGGGTTTCTCCGCCCTTGATCAAAACCACCGTCGGGATACTCATCACCCCATACCGGGCGGCCAGTTCCGCATTTTCGTCGATATTCACCTTGAAAAAGCGCACCTCCGGATGTTCTTCCGCCAGCTCCGCAATCACTGGCGCCAGCATTTTGCAGGGGCCGCACCAGTCGGCGTAAAAATCGACCAAAGCCAATCCCTCCGCCTGATTGATCGCTGTCTCGAACTCGGATTCCTGTAAAACTGTAACACTCATTTTTTTATCTCCTTCCATCATACCCTTAGTATTGGCATGTTTGTTTTTATTATGTTGCCCTTGATCGATAAGAGCAAATACAATTATACAAAACTGTGCGTCATATTTCTGTTTGCCGGCTATAAAAATATGCCATCTCCGCGAGCGCGTTGTGCAAAGCGGGAATGATACAAGGTTCCCTCAGCCGTTGCATGCTTTGCCTGCGCTCACGGCGTGAGGTTGTTATTGCCGAAGGCAACAAGGTTCCCGGGTACCCGCCAGCAATCTTCGATCGCGTCTGCGGGTGGGGTTCTTATTACAAGCCGCAGGCGAGTAACAAGGTTCTCTGAAACAGCCTGAATCTTTGATTCAGCAACTGTTTCGTGAGGTTCTTATTATACCATGAAGGCAAAGCCGGAATGGTATAATCGGCCATTGGGGCGGAAGTGAGCAGCGCGAGCAGATCGTCCCGGCCATGAAATCGAGTATAATAGCTACTTTGCGGATATTATACCACAAATCCCTAAAATCGGAAACCTTTTCAGAGAAAACAGCGGATAATTTTCAGATTGATTTATCTTTGCTCTTCATTTTTTGGGTGGGCAAACTGTTTCCGAACAGCTTTGAACAGCGCGGACAGAACCGGAACAGCCAGGCAGTAGAGAAAAACTTTGAGGAGGTCGAGGCCGGATAGGGCAACGGTGGAAAAGATCGGCTGAAGGGGTGCAAGATAAATCGCCCCAAACACGACGGAGGCCGAGAGCAGAACCGCTAGAATCAGCTTGATGTTGTTGAAGTACCGGATCGTGAAGAGGGACTTTGTCTCGCTTTTGCATTCAAAAACGTGGATCAGCTGTGTCATAACCAAGGTGAGGAATGCAGCGGTTCGGGCGATTTCGACCTGCTGATAGGTGTTGTAGAACGAGACGAAGACAGCGAGGGTGGTCAGCCCGATCAGGCAGCCTCGGAAGAGGATGGTGGTGAGCAGCCCGCCCGAAAAAACGCCGTCGCTTCTGCGGCGGGGGCGGCGGCTCATCACGTCGTCTTCAGCCGGTTCCAGCCCAAGCGCGATGGCCGGCGGCCCGTCGGTTGCCAGGTTGACGAGCAGGATTTGAATCGGGAGCAGGACGACCGGAAGCCCCATCAGGATTCCCAAGAACATCGTGAGCACTTCTCCAATGTTGCAGGAAAGCAGGTAGCGGATGAATTTTCGGATGTTGCTGTAGATGACCCTTCCTTCCTCAACTGCCGCGACCAGGGTGGCAAAGTTGTCATCCAGCAGGATCAGGTCACTCGCTTCCTTGGTGACGTCACTCCCGCCGATCCCCATTGAAACGCCGATGTCCGCTTCTTTGATGGCAGGGGCGTCGTTGACGCCGTCTCCTGTCATAGCGACGACATGGCCGTGGCGTTTGAGGGATTTTACAATCCGCAGCTTGTGATGTGGACTGACACGAGCGAAAACGGTGGTCTGATTGACTGCTAAGTCAAGCTCACTGTCTCCCATCTTTTCCAGCTCCGCACCTGTGAGAACCCGGTCGCCTTTGTGGAAGATGCCGATCTGTTCGGCGATGGCCTGGGCGGTGGTGCGGTGATCCCCAGTGATCATAACCGTGCGGATTCCCGCTTTGTTGCAGACGCGGATCGCTTTTTTGGCTTCTTTTCGGGGCGGGTCGATCATTCCGGCGAGGCCGAGGAAGATGAAATCCTCCTCCTCTTTTCCCGCATTCGGCGCGGAAAGCTCTTTGACGGCGAACCCGATGACCCGAAGCGCTTTAGACGCCATTTCCTCATTCTGCTCCATAATTCCACTGCGGCGCTGCCTGGTTAAAAAAACGTCGTCCTGCTCCACCTTCACCTTGGCGCATTTTTCTAAGAGGATGTCTGGCGCTCCTTTGATGAACAGGAAGGTTTTTCCGTCTAACGCCCGGGCGGTGACCGTCATATACTTTTTCGCGCTGTCGAATGGATCTTCATCGGTTTTACTGTAGTGGGAAAGAACCTGTTCGGCCTTGATCCCGGCTTTTTCGGCCGCAACCAGCAGTGCAAGCTCGGTCGGGTCGCCGGAGTATTCCTCGTTTTTTGTTCCGGTGAGGCGGGCATTGTTGCACAGTACGGCACAGTCCAGCAGCATCCGGAGCCCTTTTCCGGCCACTGCGGGATGGCCGTTCTCCGTCAGTTCACCGTGGCAGTCGTAGCCGTCCCCCTCCAGGTCGTAGCTGTGTCCCGGCAGCATGATCCGCCGGACAGTCATTCGGTTCTGGGTCAGTGTCCCGGTTTTGTCAGAGCAGATTACACTGGCGCAGCCTAGGGTTTCCACCGCGTGGAGACGGCGGATGAGTGCCTGGCGCTTGACCATCCGTTTGACAGCGAGGGCGAGGGCGATGGTGACAATAGCGGGGAGCCCCTCCGGGACGGCGGCAACCGCCAGCGAAACGCCGGTGATCAGCATATTGATCGCATTTTCACCGTGCAGGATTCCTGCAACTGAAACGACAGCGCAGATGATCAGACAGCCGATCGCAATATATTTTCCAAGCTCATCCAGCTTTTTTTGCAGCGGAGTCGCTTCCTCTTCGATCGAGCTGAGCATTCCGGCGATGCCGCCCATTTTGGTCCGCATTCCGGTCGCAGAAATCCGGAACCTGGCCCGCCCCTTAGTGACGATCGTCCCCATGAAAACCTTTGCGTCGTCCGGCAGCGAATCGGGCGGAGCGGAAAAATCCCCTGCAAATTTATTGACGGGGACGGATTCTCCAGTCAGGATCGATTCATCGGCTGCAAGCGCGGTCTGATGGAGGATCACTCCGTCAGCCGGCACTTTATCCCCGGCTTCCAGTTCGACAACGTCCCCGGCCACTAAGTCAGATGCGGGGATTTCCCGCATCACGCCGTCGCGGTATACCCGCGCGGTGGGAGCCGCCATCTTTTTAAGGGCCTCCAAGGTGCGCTCTGTGCGGAATTCCTGCACAAATCCGAGAAGCGCGTTTAAAACGACGATTGCGGCGATCGCCGCCGCTTCGGTCATTTCGCCCATGCAGGCAGATATCACCGTGCTGATGAGCAGGATGATAACAAGGATATCCTTGAACTGGCTGAGCAATATTTTGAAAGCACTGATCCTTTGGGCGCCTGAAAGCTGGTTCTTTCCGTCCTTCGCAAGGAGGCGCTCCGCTTCACGGGAACTGAGCCCGAGAGCGCTGTGGGAAATTCCGCTTCGGCGCCTTTTTTCACCCGGCGCCTGCTCCGCGGCTTCTGTGAGGTCTTTTTGAAACACTTCAAGCAACTTCACCGCAATCTTCCTTTCTTTTCACCATGACTAGTCCATTTATATTCTCAGGTCGTCCCGAATATGCCGTCTATCCGCAGACAGGCACATATTGACATTTTTATGGGAAATAGTAGAATGGTGATAAAAGAAGAGGTGAATCGTATGGCACAGCATTATCAAACGGCGATTATCGGAGCGGGAATGGCGGGCTTGACCGCAGCGTTGTATGCGGCCCGTTCGGGATTGAGTGTCCTTGTAATAGAAAACAAAATGGCGGGAGGGCAGATCGTCACCTCCCCCGAGGTGGAAAATTACCCCGGCATTGTACAAATTTCCGGATTTGACTTGACCGAGGTTCTTCGGAAACAGGCGGAAACCTTTGGCGCGGTTTTAGCGAGCGGCGAGGCGGAGGAGCTCGATTTGGCGGCGACTCCCAAAACGTTTCGGCTGGGTGGCGAAGCGTATACCGCCGATACGGTGATCCTCGCAAACGGTGCGGAACATCGGAAACTCGGCTGCCCTGGCGAAGGGGAGCTGACCGGGCGGGGTGTGTCTTACTGTGCGACCTGTGACGGCGCCTTTTTCCGCGGGAAAGAGGTCTGTATTGTCGGCGGGGGAAACACTGCGCTGGACGACGCGCTTTATCTGGCAAGGATCTGCCAAAAAGTGTATCTGGTTCATCGCCGGGAGGAATTCCGCGCGAGCGCAGTCACGGTCGACCGGGTGCTGAAGAACGAGCGCATCTCATTTATCCCCAACTCCCAGGTGAAAGAGATAAGGGGAGAGGGAAAGGTCTCCTCTGCGCTGCTTGTAAACCGGGACGGAAAAGAAACGGAGCTTTCAGTCGAGGCGGTGTTTATTGCTGTCGGGCTGAAACCGGAAAACGAAGTGTTTGCGCCGCAGATTTTGCTTGAGGATGGTTATATCAAGGCGGGAGAAGATTGTTTGACAAACCTTCCCGGTGTTTTTGCGGCGGGCGATACGCGGACAAAGCTGCTCCGCCAGCTGGTGACGGCTGCGGCGGACGGCGCTGTGGCGGCTGTTCAGGCGGAAACCTATCTCCGCGAACAGAAAGGCTGAGAGCTCATGAAGAAGTAAAGGGCAAGACAGACTATTTTAGTCTGTCTTGCCCTTTTTCGTACCATGTGACCTACTATGACGCTTTTGAAGAAAGTGTCTGTGGGACGGAACGATCAACTGGAATCGGCGATGCTGTCAAATCAATTCCAAAGCCCTTTTATAGAGGAGATCTAATTCGCAGCCGCAGCTTCCACACTCTTTGTCCGCTTGCTCGATTGCCGATACTAAAGTGTCTTTATCGGATTTTCCATCTAGCCATTGCTGTGCCGGAACAGATATCAATTCCCAACCCGATGCAGCAAACTTCTCCATGATAAATTTTAACTCTTCCATCTTCGAAATAATACCCCTTTCAAATTGACAAGTTCCAATCGGACTGCCGGCTCATTATAAAGCAGCGGATAAACTCTTAAAAACGGTAGAATTGGTTCCCCCAAATGCACTCCGTTGTAACGAACCGGCGCTCAAAGAGTATAGACGTACTCTCCGGGGTCGGCCTCCTCCTCTTTTCCGCCGAGCACGATGGTCGCGGTGCTTCCCTCTGGAACGGTGAAGCGATAGGTGACTTTGCCGTCCGCATTTCTCTTCCAGGAGGATTTGATGATTCCATACCGGGTTTCCAGCGAGGTGTTGACAAACTGAATCCGCGGGTCGGCAACCGGGCGGAGCAGTACATGCCGATACCCCGGCGCGCTTTCAACCGGGTTGATCCCGCCCATGACGCTGTACATCCAAGCAGCGACCGCGCCGTAGGAATAATGGTTGAAGGAGTTCATGGAGGTACTCCACATGCTGCCGTCGGGCCGCAGGCTGTCCCAGTGCTCCCAGATGGTGGTCGCCCCCTGGTTGACCGAGAAGAGCCAGGAAGGGAACTCCTCTTGGAGCAGCAGCGAATAGGCGATGTCGTCATAACCATACTTGGAAAGAACGGTCATCAGATAGGCAGTGCCGATAAATCCAGTCTTTAGCTTGTTTCCGTTTTCCCGCAGCAGCTGAGCCAGCCGTTCGGCAAATGCCTCGGGGCCGTCCACCAGGTCGAAAGAAAGGGCGACGACATAGGCAGTCTGGGTGTCGCTTGTCAGCTTGCCGCCTTTGACATATTGGTGGTTAAATTCCCTGCGGATCTTCTTGTAAAGCTCCTCATACTCAGTCATGTCGCTTCCCAAAACCTTTCCGGCCTTTACAAAGAGAGAGGTCGAATAGGCGTAGTAGGCGGTTGCAATCAACCCAACGTCAGTCGGGCCGACGCGTTCACCCTCCTCGCAGTCGATCGCCAGCCAATCCCCAAAGTGGAATCCGGTATTCCAGAGGAATTCATTGTCCCCGGATTGACGGATCCAGTCGACATGCGCCTTCATACTTTCGAACTGCTCCGCCAAAAAGCTCTTGTCGCCGTAGGCGAGGTAGAGCTGCCAGGGGCAGATCACCGCTGCATCCGCCCAGCCGCTCGAGTTTTTCTCGCCGTCGTCCTTGATCCCGCTGTCTGCCGCGCTATCGTCTGTTTCCAGAACGGCTGGGATTACATATGGGACGCGGCCGTCGGCAAACTGGTCGGCCTTTAAATCGTGCAGCCACTTGCGGAAGAACCGCCGCACATCGTAGTTATAGGTCGCCGTCTGGATAAAGACCTGCGCATCCCCTGTCCAGCCGAGGCGTTCATCGCGCTGCGGGCAGTCGGTGGGAACATCGATAAAGTTCCCCTTCTGGCTCCGGATGACGTTGCGGTAGAGCTGGTTGACCTTTTCGTTGGAGCACTCGAAAAATCCGGTTCGTTTCATATCCGAGCAGATGACGACGGCGGTGAAATCTTCCAAATTCACCTCTCCCGGCCACTGATCAAGCCGGATGTAGCGGAACCCTTGGAAGGTGTAGTGCGGCTGGTAGATTTCTTCCCCTCCGGCGCAGATATAACGGATTTTCTGTTTGGCGCTGCGCAGGTTTTCGGTGTAGAAATTGCCGTTTTTGTCTAAAACCTCCGCGTGGGAAAGCTCTGCGGCCTCTCCGGCGTTCCCTTTGACCTTGAAGCGGACATAGCCCGCTATATTTTCCCCGAAGTCGATCACCGTCTCGCCTTTGGGTGTGTGGATCAGTTCGACGGGTTTGAGCTCCTCGATTTCTCGGATTTCCTCCCCCTCCTGCGGGATCAACACATCTTTGCTGAAAGGAAAAATTTTAACCGGCTTCCAGTCGGACGGCTGGATTCTGGCGTCGTAGGTTTCCCCATCGTAAAGCTCGCTGAACAGGACGGCTCCCGGGGCGGAAAGCCAGCTGGAATCAGTTCGGATTTCCTCATGTGACCCATCGGTGTATTCCAGCGTGAGGCTGGCGATCAGCGCCGTTTCGTCCGACCAGAAATGACTGTGCCCGTTCCAGGCGAGCCGTCCCACGCACCAGCCGTTTCCAACCCCGACTGTGAGGGTATTGTCCTGTCTGATCAGCTCTGTGACATCATAAGTTTGGTATTGCAGCCGTTTGCGGTAGCTCGTCCAGCCGGGGGCCAGGACGAATTGACCGATCCGCCTGCCGTTGAGTGCCGCCTCGTAAACGCCGAGAGCAGACAACTCCAAAACAGCGCGTTTTACCTTTTTGGACGAAGAAAATGTTTTTTGAAAGACGGGTGCGGCAGTTCCCAAAGGAACGGGGGATGAGATAAACTCAGCAGTTTGAATTCCCATACGGATTCTCCTTTTTTGTCGATGATTTGCCTGAAAACTCAGGACTCCCGAATTGCGCGAAGTGAAAAGAGAGTGACTCCCGTTTCTCTTATTATACGTTATAATAAACGAAATACAAGAGACAAATAAGGACGTAGTTTCAATAAAATAACGTCCTTATTTTCCATTCTTCAAGACGCTATAATGAATTTGCCGCTGAAATCTTAAAATCTGTCGGAATTGTGTAGAAAGGTTACAGAGCTCTTTTCCAGCGGCCTGAGGAGGTGCAGACATGAATCAATATTATCTGGCGGTCGATATCGGTGCTTCGAGCGGCCGGCATCTGCTGGGCTGGCTGGAGGGAGGAGTCCTCCGCACGGAGGAAATCCACCGCTTTCCGAATGGGATGACACGGAAAAACGGCTGTCTCAGCTGGGACTTTGACGCACTGTTTCACGAGATCAAACAGGGGTTGATCCGCTGCGGGGAGATCGGGAAAATCCCGGCCTTTATGGGGATCGACACCTGGGGGGTGGACTTTGTCCTGCTGGACCAGAAAGGGGCTGTCCTCGGTGACACGGTCGGCTATAGGGACAGCCGAACCAATGGGATGGACCGAATCGTCGAAGAGCTGATTTCGCCGGAAGAGCTCTATCAAAGGACGGGCATCCAGAAGCAGCCGTTTAATTCCATCTATCAACTGATGGCGATCCGGGAAAGCCACCCGGAGGAACTGGAACAAGCGGATGCCTTCCTGCTCGTTCCTGACTATCTCCACTATCTTCTGACCGGCAGACGAGCTTCGGAATATACCAATGCAACCACCACCCAGCTGGTTGGTGCTGAAAGTAAAACCTGGGACTTGGAACTGATCGGCCGGCTGGGGTATCCCGAACGGATCTTCGGCGAAATCGTCCCGCCGGGAACGGTTCTGGGCGGGCTCAAGGAGGAAATCCGGCAGGAGATCGGTTTCGACCTCCAGGTCGTTCTGCCGGGAACGCATGACACGGCTTCCGCTGTTTTGGCGGTCCCGGGGGAAGGGGAGGGCATCTACCTCAGCTCCGGCACCTGGTCTTTGATGGGGGTGGAGCGGTTGGAGCCGGATTGCTCCCCGGAAAGCCGGGAGGCAAACTACACCAACGAAGGCGGGTTCCAATACCGCTACCGCTATCTCAAAAACATTATGGGGCTTTGGATGCTCCAATCCGTCCGAAAAGAGTGGGATGGAAGGTATTCTTTCGGGGAATTGGCGGAGCTGGCGGAGGAAAGCCGCGCCTTTCCCTCCCGGGTCGAGGTGAACGATCGGAGCTTTCTCGCGCCGGACAGCATGGTTGGAGCAATCAGGGAATATTGCGCGGCTTCCGGGCAGAGGGTACCGGAAACGGCCGGGGAGGTTGCATCTGTCATCTACCACAGCCTTGCGGAAAGCTACCGGCAGACCGTCGGGGAACTTGAGCGCCTGACCGGGCGGGAGTATCGGGAAATCCGCGTTGTGGGCGGCGGATGCCGGGACAGTTATCTGAACCGGCTGACGGCCGAAGCGACAGGGCGCGCCGTCTTTGCCGGCCCGGTCGAAGCCACAGCGGTCGGAAATCTGGCGGCGCAGATGCTGGGAACAGGGGTGTTTTCCTCTTTGAAGGAGGCCAAGAAAACGATCGGGCGGTCATTTGACATCGTAAAATATGAATGAGGGGGATTTAGGATGAACCGGGAAGAACGGTATCGAGCTGCAAGGGAAAGGTATGCGGAGTTTGGGGTAGACGCCGGAGCGGCGATCCGGAAACTGAAAGAAATTCCGATATCGCTCCACTGCTGGCAGGGAGATGATGTCCAGGGCTTTGAGGATGCGGGCCCGCTTTCAGGCGGGATCCAGACAACGGGGAATTACCCGGGAAAAGCCAGAACACCGGAGGAGCTGATGAGCGACCTGGATAAGGCGCTCGAGCTGATCCCAGGGAAAAAACGGCTCAACCTGCACGCCAGCTACGCGGTTTTTGAGCCGGGGGAAACTGCCGACCGCGACGCGCTGGAGCCGCGGCATTTTAAAGCGTGGGTGGAATTCGCCAAAAAACGGGGATTGGGGCTCGACTTTAACCCCACCCTGTTTTCCCACCCCAAAGCGGCGGAAGCGACCCTGTCGAGCGCCGATCCGGAGATCCGGAAGTTCTGGGTTGACCACTGCAAATGCTGCCTGCGGATTTCGGAGTACTTTGCAGAGGAGCTGGGACAGCCCTGTCTGATGAACATCTGGATTCCGGACGGGCTGAAGGATATCCCGGCGGACCGTTTTTCGCCCCGCGCGCGATTTGCCCAGTCGCTGGACGAAATCCTCTCGATCGGGTACGATAAGGAAAAGGTGCTGGTCAGCCTCGAATCCAAGGTGTTTGGGATCGGCTTGGAGTCCTATACGGTCGGCTCCAGCGAGTTCTGCCTGGGGTATGCGGCTTCCCGCGGCATCCTCCCGCTGATGGATAACGGGCATTACCATCCGACCGAGATGGTGTCGGACAAAATCTCCTCCATCCTCCTCTTCTTTGACAGACTGGCGCTCCACATCACCCGTTCCGTCCGGTGGGACAGCGACCATGTCGTCCTGTTCGACGATGAGACGAAAGAGATCGCCAAGGAGCTGGTGCGAAACGATGCGCTCGGCCGCGTCTGCTTGGGACTCGACTTTTTTGACGCGAGCATAAATCGGGTTGCCGCCTGGGTGATGGGGATGCGGAATTTTCAGAAAGCGCTCCTTTATGCTTTGCTCTGTCCGAACGAAAAGCTGGCGGCGCTTCAGAAGGAAGGAGATTTTACTAAGCTCATGCTGTTACAGGAAGAGCTGAAAACCTGCCCCTTCGGCGACGTGTGGGATCAGTTCTGCCGCGAGAGCGGTGTGCCGGAGCGAGAGGAGTGGTACGGCGAGGTCAAGCGGTATGAGGAAACGGTGCTGAGCCGGAGAAATTGAGGGAGGATTCAATCATGAAGGTTTTGGAGACAGAATTTGCAAAAGGGATGATCCGGCTTGCGGGCGACGGGTTCGCGCAGGGCTGGCATGAACGGAACGGGGGGAATCTCAGCTACCGGCTGACAGAAGAGGATGTTTGTTCCGTTCAGGATGATCTGAAGCTGGACGGGGCCTTTCTTCCGATCGGCGCCAGTGTACCGGGGCTTGCGGGGGAATACTTCCTGGTGACCGGCTCCGGAAAATTTTTCAGAAACGTCCCCCTTGCACCGGAGGATGCTCTGGCAGTGATCCGGGTCGATCAGAAAGGGGAAAACTATCAGCTGGTTTGGGGGCTTCAAAACGGCGGGAAACCCACCAGCGAGCTCCCCACCCACCTGATGAACCACGAAGTGAAAAAGCGGAAAACAAAAGGGGCGCACCGTGTGATCTACCACTGTCACCCCGCCAATATCATTGCGCTCACCTTTGTCCTCCCACTGAAGGATGAGGTCTTTACACGCGAGCTTTGGGAGATGGCCACCGAGTGCCCGGTTGTCTTTCCGGACGGGATCGGTGTTGTGGAGTGGATGGTACCCGGCGGCCGGGAGATCGCCGTGAAAACCTCTGAATTGATGGAGCTTTATGACGTCGCCATTTGGGCGCATCATGGAATTTTCTGTTCAGGCGAGACCTTTGACCTGACGTTCGGGCTGGCCCATACGGTGGAAAAATCGGCTGAAATTTTGGTGAAAACTCTGTCGATGGCGCCGAAAAAGCTACAGACAATCGAGCCGGATGGCTTCCGGCAGCTCGCCAAGGATTTTGGTGTTTCCCTCCCGGAAAAGTTTTTGTTTGAAAAAGGATGACAGCCGTTTTATAATAAGAAGCATACGATTCTGTTGTGAAACGGGGGAGGACGATGGACGGGCGGCTGCTCTCAGCCCTCGCTGAAATCACCGAGGAAGAACGTGCGCTTTTGACCGGCGGAAGGATTGAAAAGGAACGGTACGCTGCCGGGCGGGATTTTATTGTAGACCGCGGCAAGATGCTCCGGCGCGGGGAACTGATTACCCTGCGGCCGCATACCCGTTTTGTGGATTTCCCAACCCACCGCCATAATTTTATTGAAGTAATGTATGTCTGTGCCGGTTCCGTCGCCCATCTGGTCGGCGGAAGGGAAGTGCGGGTTCAGGCAGGCGAGCTCCTTTTTCTGGGGCGTCACACCAACCATTCGATCCGCGCCGCTGGTAAAGGGGATATCGGCGTAAATTTAATGATCCTCCCCGAATTTTTTGACGCCGCCCTTACCATGCTCGACAAGGACAGCATCCTGATGGATTTTATCAGCGGCTTTCTCCGCAGGAGCGACAATCCTGACTAATTTCTCCACTTTCAGGTGTCGCAGGTGCCGCAGATCCAGAATCTGGTGGAAAATCTGCTGATCTCTTTGATCGACCGACATGAGGACGAAAATAGGATCAACCAGCTTTTGATGGGGCTTCTGTTCCTCTATCTTCAAAAACATACCGATCTTCTAAAAGAAACGGCTCCGGTCGGCTATCGGGACAACCTGGTGATGGCTGCCCTGCGTTACATCGACCAGCATTATCCCACTGCCAGTTTGACCGAACTGGCAGAGCAGCTGCATCAGCCGCTGCCGGTATTGAGCAAGATGATCAAGCAGAAAACCGGAGCGAATTTTAAGGAACTCCTCCGGCGAAAACGACTGCAGGTGGCCCAAACGTTGCTGTCTGACACGAGTTTGCCGGTGAGCGATATTGTCACGGCAGTCGGTTATGAGAACAACAGCTATTTTTATCGCTGCTTCCGTGAAAAAAACGGCATTTCCCCGGGGGAATACCGTGAGGCCTTTAGAGGCAGCATCAAATGAGGCGGAGCATATGCTGAAAAAAGCCGGCGGAAATCCCCGCCGGCTTTTTTAGAAATAATTATTACGGGATGATTGGCTCCAGCCCGTTCAAATCGAAAGGCGTCTGCTGGTAGATAAAGTAGTTCAGCCAGTTTGCGTAAAGCAGATTTGCAGCGCTCCGCCAGTTGAAAGGCGGCGTTCGGTTCGGGTCGTTATCGGGAAAATAGCTGTAAGGCACTTTAATTGGCAGCCCTTTTTCAATATCGCGAAAATATTCGGACGCAAGGGTCAGCCGGTCATATTCGGAATGTCCCGTGATAAAGAGCTGGCGATTGTCCTTTGAAGCGATCAAAAACGGCCCGGCCTTTTCAGAAACGGCAAGAAGCTCTAAATTTGGATTTTGGACAATCCTTTCAATCGGCACCCCGGTATGCCGTGAATGCGGAGCGAGAAATTCTTCGTCGAATCCTCGCACCAGCGGGCTGTCGTAGGTGAGAACACGATGCTTAAAAATGCCGAACATTTTTTGCTGTAAGGGGATTTTTGGAATCCCATAATGGTAATATAACCCTGCCTGAGCACCCCAGCAGATGTGCATAGTTGAAAAAACGTGAGTTTTGCTCCACTCCATAATTTCACAGAGTTCTTCCCAGTAGTCCACCGCTTCGAACGCCATCTGCTCTACCGGCGCCCCGGTGATAATCAAACCGTCGAAACATTCGTCTTTGATATCGTGAAAAGTGTTGTAAAATTTAAGCAGATGCTTTTGAGAGGTGTTCTTAGAAGTATAGGAAGCAGTCTGCAGCAGTTCAATATTAATTTGAATGGAAGAGTTGCTGAGCAAACGGAGCAGCTGTGTTTCCGTTTCGATTTTTTTAGGCATCAAGTTCAAAATCGCAATCTTCAGCGGGCGGATATCCTGCTTTACTGCGCGTTCTTCCGTCATAACAAAAATATTTTCGCCCTCTAGGATAGAACGGGCGGGCAGGGATTCTGGAATATTAATTGGCATAAAACGTCATTTCCAATCTTTAAAATTGACTTGGAACCCCATTATAACAAAAAAAAAAGCGAACTTCAATTATTTTTTCTAAGATTTTTTGTCGAACCCCCTTGACAAAAAGGGAAGTGAGGTGATAAAATAAACGAG
>JAAWBP010000095.1 GCA_022792755.1 Oscillospiraceae bacterium
CAGCAATCTCTGATTGCGTCTGCGGGTGGGGTTCTTATTATACCAAAAAAAACAGAATTCGTCCACTTTTATCATCTGAAGAGCGGAAAAGAGATATTTTTAAAAAAATTGAAAAAAAGACTGGAATTTTCGAAAAAAGGATGCTATAATAGTAAAGTAATTTTTTGGGGGCGTAGCTCAGCTGGGAGAGCGTACGGTTCGCATCCGTAAGGTCGAGAGTTCGATCCTCTTCGTCTCCACCAATATGTAAAAAACCGCCTGTTTTGGGCGGTTTTTTCTTTTCCATCCACGAATTTTCATCCGATTTTATTTAGGACGGCAACCGCCCGCTCCTCTTCTCGGGGATAAAGGTGGCTGTATGTGTCCCATGTGGTCTCGATTTTGGAAGGCCCCAACCGCCGCGCGATCTTCTGGATGTTGATCCCTTCGTTCGCCGGCGGGGAGGCATGGGAGTGCCGGAAATCGTGGATTGTTCATTCAGCGTGAAAAACTTGAAAGCGAGAAAACGTCGATGTTTAAAAATGTCGTTAAAGTATCCGCTGCACTGGGCGCGTTGTTTGGGGTGTTCCTGCTCGTTCTCGCCATAACGGGCCATTCAAAAACTCCGGCAACGGCGGAACAGGTGCGGGGCATTTTGGTGTCGCAGGATTTTGAACCCGCTGACACGACGCAGCCGTATCGAGAAAAATGGGGGAAGAACGGCCATTCACTGATCCAAGCGGTCAGTGCGGAAGTGGAGGACATCCGGTTCGATTTTTACTTGTTCGACAGTGACAAAAGTGCGGAATATATCCGCAAACTCTACCAGTCCTATATCCGGGACAACAGGTATGACCTTCCGAATGCCGAAATCAAAGAAGGGGCGGCCAACTATGTGATCTACACCATAAAGGCCGGTGGAATGTATACGGTGAATATCCGTGTGGGGAATACGCTCGTCTATGCCGAATCCGATGAGGAAAACGCCTCGAAAATCAACGGCATCGTGCTTGCAATGGAGTATTTTTAAAACAACGTATCTATCCAAAATAAACGATCCATCGCAGCCGTGTAAAGAAAAACGCCGCCTCAAATGGGCGGCGTTTTGATCTTCGGCCAATAATAAGCAGCACTATACCTCGTACTTTGTCCATTTCCCGCTTTTGAAGCGGATATAGGTGAAGAGGAACCTCGAAAGCTGGTCGACCGCCAAACCGACCCAGGCGCCGAATAGGCTCCAGCCGATCGGGTAGCAGAAAAGCCAGCCGGCGCCGGGACGGATCAGCGTGACGCTGATCAGCGAAACGAGGGCGGTGAATTTTGTGTCGCCCGCGCCCCGCAGGCAGCCCGAGAAGACCACCTGTGAAATTTGGAGGAAGACCACCACGGTCAGAATGGTCATGATCATGACGCCGTAATCAAGGATCTCCTCCTCATTTGAAAACAACATGAAGATCGGGCGGCCGAGGGTGAGGAAGATCACCGAAAGCATGGTGGCGAAGACGAGGCCGAGCTTCTGGCTGAAACCACCGTAAATCCGCGCCATATCGATCCGCTTGGCACCGAGGCTTTGGCCGACCAGCGCGACCGAGGCGGCTGACAAACCGTCCCCGAAGGAAAAGGAAAGGCTCATGATATTCATCCCGACCTGATGGGCGGCAAACGCGACAGTTCCGAGGTTGGCGACGACAATGGTAAAGGTGAGAAAGCCGATCCGCAGGAAAATCTGTTCCGCTAAGGCACTCGAACCGATATTGGCGATCGAGTGGATGGAGCGCCGGTCGAACCGGATGTCCCGCCTGGCGATATGCCGGAAGGAGAGGTAACCGTCCCGATGCATGACCGAGGCGAGGCTCATGACCATTGCGACGACGGTACCGATCACACTGGCAACTGCCGCACCTTTTACACCGAGGGCGGGGAACCCGAAATTGCCGCCGATCAAAAGAAAGTTGAAAACCACGTTGACCAGATTGGAGACAATGTTTGTCCGCATGGCGATCTTAGTGTTGCCGCTGCCCCGCTGGGCGGCGTTGATGCAGAGAGAAACGGTATTGAAGAGCATCCCGCCCATAACGATGCGGAAATAATCCGCCGCATCCTGGTGGGTGTCGGCGTTCGAACCGGCGAGAGAGATGATCGGGTCGGTGAAAAGGACGCAGAGGATGCTGATAATAACTGTCATCCCGAGGGTGATCATCAGCGCCTGCATCAGAACCCGGTTGGCGGTTCCCCGGTCTCCTTCCCCCTTCCGGTGGGCGACAATTGCGGAAATCGCCACGTTGAGCGAGATAAAAAAAGCCAGGCCGATAAACTTCGGCTGGGTGGTGAGCCCCACTGCGGCAATTGCGGCAGTGCCGAGGCTGCTGACCATGATCGTGTCGATGAAACCGACCAGGTGGACTAAAAAGGATTCTACAATAGAAGGCCATGCAATGGTGAGGGCCTTTTTCAGGATTTCCCGGTCAGAGGGGATATCACCGGACGGGGGTTCCCCCCGGAGCAATTTTTGAGCGTTAAAGAATACCATGTTGACACCTTGCTTGTATGTAAGATTGTGATTTTGAAAGCTGTGTTTTTATTATATAGGAACTTTGATTATTATGCAAGTTTGTCAATTTTTTAACTGTCTCAGACCAGTTGACCTTTTGCCCGTACTGCGGTATGATAACGATATACCAAAAAGTAAAAAATTCTACTAGATTTTCTGCCGGAGGAAAGGATATAATAAATTATATCTAGGGAAAAAGGATGAGCCGTATTGGTAAAACAATGTATTTCCTGCGCGGATCACCTTGCGGGGTTGGCTCAAGTTCAGGTGTCTTGTCTCGACGTTCTTCAAAGGAAGTTTCTAAGGGAACCGCCGGGGGAAAGGTCTTTCTGCGCTTATTGCGGGAATCAGGACTGTGTCGTCCTCAACACCTGCCTTTACGGCTGCCATGAGGCTTATCGCTGGAATGGGAAATACATCTATTACTGTCCGGCGGGGATGGTTTTTGCAGCCTCTTCGGTTTCGGATGAGCGGGGAAGGCTGGCAGCCGGACTGGTCGCGGGGCCGATCCTGATGGGGGAAGCGGAGGATTATGTCGCACAGGGTGCGATGTTGGCAGACCGTCTCGAGCTCCTTCCCGTTTTTTCAACCGGGCGTGTAAACGATCTCGCCGAAACGATGGCGCTCCTCACCGCGGGGATTTCCGGCAGGGCCCACAGCGTGATGGGTTCCGCCGTATATGAACAGGAAAAGGTACTGGGGGAGCTTTACTCCGTCCGGCAGCAGTTCGAAGGGCCGGGGTACAGCTATCCGATCGAGACCGAGAAAAAGCTCCAGGCGATGATCTACCGGCGGGATAAAAAGGGCTCGCAGGAGCTGCTCAACCAGCTTTTGGGGCACATCTATTTTGTGGCGGAATACGACCTGGAGATTATGAAGGCCCGCGCGCTGGAGCTTGCAGTGGTGATATCCAGGGCGACGATCGAGGCCGGGGCCGATTTAAACGAGATTTTTGTCTGTAATGAAAGCTTTATCCGTGAGATCGAAAATCTCCGGTCGGTCGAAGATATCGGGGCTTGGCTGTCCGCGCTGCTCCATCGCTTTATCGATTATTCCTTTGACTTTTCCCAGATCAAGCATTCGGACGTCGTTTTTAAGGCGGCGGAATACATCAAAAGCCGGTTTGCTGATAAAATCACCCTTGACGAAATTGCGGAACATGTTTCGCTCAGCCGGTCGTATCTGAGCCGGATTTTCAAGGAGGAGACGGGGGAGAGCCTCTCCGCCTATGTCAACAAGGTGCGCATCGACAAGGCGAAGCTCATGCTGCTCGACAAGGACTGCGCGCTGGTCGATGTGGCGAGCCTCTGCGGGTTTGAGGATCAGAGCTATTTCACCAAGGTTTTCAAAAAGCTAGTCGGCGTCTCCCCCAAACGGTACCGGGAGAGCCGTGGGAACTTGTAAATCGACAGGCCGGCCGGGGCCGGTACAAGCTTTGTTGCCCGGGCGGGAAGCGCCGCCTTTTTGATACAGAATCCAATTTCATAAAAAGGAGAATCGATATGAGCATTTTGGAGGAAATGAGCACATTTTTGCAGCAGGGCCGCGCGCCGAAGGTCAAGGAACTGGTCGCCCAGGCTCTGGACGAGGGGATTTCCCCGCAGGATATTCTGGAAAACGGCCTTCTCGCCGGGATGAATATCATCGGCGAAAAGTTTAAAAACAACGAGGTTTTCGTTCCGGAGGTGCTGATCTCCGCCCGCGCGATGAATATGGGGATCGAGGTGCTCAAGCCGAAGCTGATCGCGGAAGGGTTTGAGCCGAAGGGAACCGTGGTCATCGGGACGGTCAAGGGCGACCTGCACGACATCGGCAAAAACTTAGTTAAGATGATGATGGAGAGCAAGAGCCTGAACGTCATCGACCTCGGCGTCGACGTGGCGCCGGAGAAATTCATTGAGGCCGCGCAGGAAAACAACGCCGACGCCATCTGCTGCTCCGCCCTTCTGACCACTACGATGGGCCAGATGAAAGAGGTGGTCGATCTCGTGAAGGCGAAAGGGATGGGCTGCAAGATCATGATCGGCGGCGCGCCGGTCACCCAGAGCTTCTGCGATACAATCGGTGCCGACTGCTATACCGACAACGCGTCCGCAGCGGCGGAGGCTGCCCTCTCCTTCTGCTGAGCCCAATAGCTCGTACAGTCAAAAAGCCGCGGGAAATCTTTAACAGATTTCCCGCGGCTTTTTCGGCATCGGTCGGTGTTCGGTGAAAAGAGATCAGTCCACAATGGGATAAAACCTGACGAACGGTTCTCCCTCCTGGGGAAGATCGCTGCTTTCACACTGGTAAAACCGTTTTACTAAATTTCCTTCTTCGATTAATTCGGGTGTGACGTCGCTGATCAGCAGGCAATGATCCTCTTGTTCCGAATCCTGGAGATCAATCGTATATTCAGCCAGAAAGTAGCCGTTCGCCTTCAGGGTTTGATCCGCCGCTTCCAGCATCCGGGCGGCTTCTTCGATCGAGGGATTAGGGGAATCGGCCCGAATGATCAGTGTGAAATCCGAGGCCATCTCCTTTTCAAACGAAACGTCGAGCGCCGGTTTTGGTGTGATTCCATTTTCCTGAGTCTCATTGGAAAGGGTCACTGTAAAAGCCGCCTGTTCCAAACCTTCGGCGGAGGACAGCAGCGGTTTGATCTCTTCGGCGCATTCCTCCGCCAGCCGATCCATTGTGTTCCAGCCGTCCAGCACCGCGTATTCATAGTTGTCGGAGCAGCCGTTTCCTTCCCAGGAAACAAGAAACTGGGTGTCCCTGCTCGTGGGGTCGGATACCTTCGCGGAGTATTCTCCGAATTTGAAATTGTACTTGATTTCCCCGATTTCGAACTCCCGCTCCGGGTAATGCTGCGCCACATATTCGTGGATTGCCACCTTTGCCAGGGATCCGGAAATGGGATCTCCCAGAAAGGAAGTGGCTGCAAAAAGCAGGAAGGCCGCCATTCCGGTACCGAGCAGGGCCGCGCCGATTTTGAGGAAAACCCGTTTTTTTACTTTCATTGTGTTCCCCCTTTAGCGCTGTTCGGCGCCCTCTCTGGCTCCCTCGGGTGTGTAAACGGGGAAGAAATCTCCGCTCCCCTTTGGAAATTCCACCAGGGTGTAGAAATGTGCAAAGGAATCGACGAAGCCCGGAGACCGGATCATTTCCGGTGTGAATCCATAAGCGTCGATTCCGCCGTCCCCTCCGTCCTTGCTGTCGAGTATGATTCTGTAAAGCTCAAATGTGTAGCCGCTTCTTCTCATCAGCTCGCAGACCTTCTGCAACAGCCGCGCTGCCTCTTCTGGCGTTGGGTTTTCCACAGTGCTGTGGAGACGAATTTCAAATGTAGGAGTCATCTCCCACCGATAAGGCGGGTCGAGGTTAAATCCCTCCCCCTGGGGATCAAGCCCCCAAACTTTCCAGGAGTCGATCTCCGGCATCGTTTCAAACAACGGGCTGACCGAATCCGTGCAGATTTTTTCCTGTTTGGAGAGCAGAAACCGCCCAGTCTTAATGTCTTTCTCATAGGTATCGTAGAAACTTCCGTTCTTATAATATACGGTAAACCGGACGTTTTCATCCGCCGGGGCAAATGCCGCCGCGTAATATTCTTGAAAGGCTGTGTCGCAGGAAACTTCTCTGATCCGAAGCTGTCTGTAAGGATAGACCCGGTTAAGGTAGCCCTGCATCTTTTCACCGGCGAGCTGTTCGGAAATCGGGCCGCCGAAGAAATAATCGGCACCTGCTATAATTCCCACTACCAGGAGCGCGCCCAGGACTCCCGCGCCGATTTTGAGTAAACGTTTCTTTTGTGTCATTGTTTTTCCTCCTTTCGGAAAGCAAAGCGGAACAGTGCTGCAATCGCGATGCCGGCCAGCACCAGCAGGGCGTAGATCAGCGCGAAGATCAGCGTTGCCGGCAATTGATCCACCGCTGTTTTCCAGCCGTTTTCGAATAGCTCGAATACGGCCGCGAAGAGCGGCGTCAAAAGAAAGACACCCGCGGGGAGAAGATACCATCGTTTCCCGAACAGGAAGCTCCCCAGCCCGCCGATCAGCGGCATGATCAGGATGTTGTAGAACATCCCAAAGGAAAAGGTCTGCGCCGCACCGAAGATTGCGGCGGCGAGAAGGGCGGCTATTCCCGCCCAGAAAAATTTCCGGTTGATCCGCCGCAGAATTTTTTGATCCCACGGCTTTGCCGGCTGCGGCGCCTCTTCCCCCTTTAAGACGCTCCGGCAGGCGGCGCAGCCTTCGACGTGGTGGAATACCAGCGCTTCGCTGTCGGCGCTCGCCACCTGGTCCTGAACCAGGGGAATCAAATCCATGCAGACGTTGCAGGAAATCTGAGCCGATTCCTTCATTCCAGCAAGCCCTCCCTTACTAAAATTTCTTTCAGCCATTTCCGAGTGCGGAACTCAATCACCCGCGCCGAATTTTCCGAAATACCGAGCCGCTCGGCGATCTCGCTGTAGGAGAAGAGCTCCAGCCGCATCTGCACGACTGTTCGGGCTCGCTCATCCTTTTCA
>JAAWBP010000096.1 GCA_022792755.1 Oscillospiraceae bacterium
GTCTCTTTATGCGCGGTGACACGGAGCCAGACTTTTTCCACATCCTTCGGGATTTCAATCTCCTTCCCGTCGAGCGGATACTCATAATCCCGCTGCTTGAACGCCATAATTGCAATCGTCTGGCAATCTTTCTCTTCGTCGTAAGCGACCTTTAACAGGTACTGGCTGAGCTCGTCATAGCGGTAGAGCAGCCCGCCGAATTTCTTAAAATGCTTGTTCGGGTTGACAAGGGAGGTTGTCGCCTCGAAATCCATGTGCATCTGGCGGCGGACAAGCATATTCTGCCGCTGGTTGGAGTAGAGAGACTCTCCCCCGTAAATCCGCAGGACGTTGTCCGGGCCGACCTGGTGCTTCGCCGGGCCGCGGAGGGAGTTGAACTCGCGGTAGAACTCATCCGTACCGAAGGTGTAGTCGTAGAACTTCTTTTCGTGCTTTTCGCCGTAGCCCTCAAACTCGAAATCGGGAACGACGGTACCGTTTTTCAGGTAGGGCCAGCCATCCTCTCCCCAGACCATTTCATTAATGGAAGTCTCACGCCCCAGCACACAGCGCTTGTTGTAATACGGGCGGGAGGAAAGGAACGCCGTGAACCACCGTCCATCCGGGCCCTGGCACCAGCTGGCGTGGCCGCATTTCTGGATCGGGCACTCCGGCGCGTCCTTGGTTGTGACAAGGAAGGTATTCGGGTGGAGCTCATACGGCCCGTAAACGTTCCGGGAGCGGGCAACCGTCGCCGCATGGGTATAGAAGGTGCCGCCTTCCGCCACCAGCATATAATACCAGCCGTCTTTTTTATAGATATGCGGGCCTTCCACCCATTTGTGTTCGGAGCCTTTGAAGACCTTGACCGGCTCGGAAATCGGCTTCAGGGTGACCGGATCGAGCTCAGTGACCAGAATTCCCGAGAAGGTGTCCGGATTGGGCTTTCTGAAATCCCATTCCATGTTGACGAAGTATTTCCGCCCGTCGTCATCGTGGAACAAGGACGGGTCGAAGCCGGAGGAATTGACGTAGACCGGCTCGCTCCAAGGGCCTTTAATATCCCGCGCGGTGGTGATGTAGTTGTGGGTATCCTTAAACGGAAGATGTTTCCAAGCCTTTACATCGGTAAAGACGAGGTAAAACATGTCATTGTGATAAGTGAGGCAGGGAGCCCAGATCCCGGCGGACTCGACATTCCCCCGCATGTTGAGGTAATCGCTGCGGTCGAGCGGGGTGGCGACGCACTCCCAGTTGGCGAGGTCTTTCGAGGCGCTGATCCGCACGCCGGGGAAGTACTCGAAGGTGGAGTTCGCTACATAAAATGTGCCGTCAACGCAAATCATAGATGGGTCTGCGTGGAAGCCTGTTAAAACCGGATTCTGAATCATAGCAGTCATTTTCCTTTCTGATCTGTTACTTTAATGGACGTGAAATACTGTGTGTAAGAAATACAGCTTCATTGTACCACAAGAGAATCCGAATTTCAAATGTTTCTTTTAAAAAATAAACAAATCAATGGGAGAAAACAAACCAAAAAGCGACGAATTTTCTATTTTCAGCCTCAAAATTGAAAAATGGAACGACAGGCCGCCATTCTCGGCATCTTGCTTTTCCGGTTTGTTCCCATTATAATAAGGGTACTGCGGAAAGGGTGGCAGCTGGATCGGGCGGCCTTTTCCGAAACAAAGGATGAGAGATCAATGAAAGTTTTGCTGTACACCGAGGGACTGAAATACGTTGGAAAATCCGGGCTGGGCCGTGCAATTAAGCACCAGATCCGGGCGCTTGAATCGGCCGGGGTGGAATATACCCTCGACCCGAAGGAGGACTACGATATTGTCCACATCAACTCCTATGGGTTAAAATCCCGCCGTCTTGCTCGGAAGGCGCGCCGGATGGGGAAAAAGGTAGTTTACCACGCCCACTCCACCGAGGAGGATTTCCGCAATTCGTTCATCCTCTCCAACCAGATTGCCCCTCTCTTTAAAAAATGGCTGGTCAGCTCCTACCAGCTCGGCGACCACATCGTCACCCCCACCCCCTATTCTAAAAAGCTTTTGGAGGGATACGGGATCAAAAAGCCGGTAACGGCGGTTTCGAACGGGATCGACCTCGCCTTTTACGAGCGCCCGCAGGGGGAGGACGGTTCTGCCTTCCGCGAGAGATTCGGCTTCTCCAAAGAGGAAAAGGTCGTCATGGCGGTGGGGCTCTACATCGAGCGGAAAGGGATCCTCGATTTTGTCGAGCTGGCCCGCCGGATGCCGGAATACCGGTTCATCTGGTTCGGCTACACCGACCCGAAGCTGATCCCCCAAAAGATCAAAGATGCGCTGAAAACCAACCTGCCGAACCTCTCCTTCCCCGGGTATGTGGAGCCGGAGGTTCTCCGCACCGCCTATTACGGAGCCGACCTCTTCGTCTTCCCGACCTATGAAGAAACGGAAGGAATCGTTCTGCTGGAGGCGCTCGCCGCACGGCAGAAGGTTTTAATACGGGATATCCCGATTTATGCAGACTGGTTCACCGACGGGGAGACGGTCTATAAAGCATCCTCCGTCGATGAATTCGAAGAAAAAATCCGCGGGATCCTGGAGGGAACCCTTCCGGACCTTTCCGGGGCAGGCTATGCGCTTGCAAAAGAAAAAGACCTGCGGCGCATCGGGCTGGAGCTCAAACGGATTTACGAGCTGGTATTGTCCAAACGGTAAACCGCCTATTCCCGGCGCCTCGGAAAATCGATACAAGTGCATTCCCGCTGAATCAAAACTCCCCCTTTGCCTCGAAAGGCAAAGGGGGAGTTTTGTATATGAACGTAATCTTTACTGGGAAACCGTACCCTGCCTTCCGCATGTTCCGGACCAAAAACACAAGATGGAAAAACAGAAAAATGGCTCCGTTGTATAAATTCCTTGGTGTTTTGGGCAGAATAGAGACGAACATGCAGCCAACACCCTGAGACAAAAAGGAGAATGAAGATGAAAGAGCTCAAAGGAAGCAAAACCGAAGCGAACCTGATGGCGGCCTTCGCCGGGGAATCCCAGGCGAGGAACAAGTACACATTTTACGCCAGCCAGGC
The DNA here is from genome assembly GCA_022792755.1 of Oscillospiraceae bacterium. Lineage (GTDB taxonomy): Bacteria > Bacillota > Clostridia > Oscillospirales > Ruminococcaceae > Metaruminococcus_A. The sequence continues at coordinate 3,059 of JAAWBP010000096.1, forward strand.
AAAAAAAGAAGGGTATGAACAGATCGCAGACTTCTTTTCCATGACGGCTGAAAACGAAAAGGAGCACGCCGAAATCTGGTTCAAGCTCCTTCACGACGGAATGGGCGGGACTGCCCAGAATCTCGAAGACGGCGCGGACGGCGAAAACTACGAGTGGACGGATATGTATAAACGGTTTGCCGCCGATGCGCGGGAGGAAGGGTTTGAAAAAATCGCCACCCTGTTCGATTTGGTAGCGAAGATTGAAAAGGAGCACGAGGAACGCTACCGCAAGCTGCTCCAGAACCTGAACACCCAGCAGGTCTTCAAACGGGAGGAAAAGAAATACTGGGTCTGCCGCAACTGCGGGCACATCCATTATGGGGATTCCGCGCCGCAGGTCTGCCCGGTCTGCTCCCATCCCCGCTCCTACTTCGAACTCAAACCCGAGAATTATTGATCGATATGAAAACGCCCCGAAGCTGTCGAGCTTCGGGGCGTTTTTCTTTTCAATCAGGCGCCCGTGACCGGGCCGGACAAACGCGATTCTTAGGCAGTATAAGACTTGCAGGCCCGCAGCCCGCGAGGCAGATTGCACCTTTTTTATCTTAGGTGTCTCGCAGGATAGCCACTTAAAGACTGTTAAAACGTTTGGGTGCGAATTGGCCGCAGGGGTACCCTGCCTTTGAAGCTCCGGAGCGTGTTTGCCCTTGTCAACTAAGGGTAAGGATCGCCGATTGGCGAGTCTGGCTACAAACCGGCTACTTTACCGGGACAAACCCAACCTTGCGGTACACTTTGCTCAGCGTTCTCTGCGCGATCTGCTGGGCTCTGCGGGCCCCTTCGGAGTAAACCTGTTCCAGATAAGCCTTATCCGCCAGCAGGCGCTTATGCTCCTCCCGAACGGGCCTGAGATGGTCGCTGACCGCTTCCCCGACAGCGAGTTTAAAATCGCCGTAGCCTTTCCCTTCGAATTCCCGCTCCACCTCATCCAGCGTTTTTCCGGTGACAACGGAGTAGATGGTCATCAGGTTGTTGATCCCATCCTTTCCCTCCGCATAACAGACGCGGGTATCCGAATCGGTGACGGCGCGTTTGAATTTGCGGATGATCACATCCGGCCCGTCGAGGATGGTGACAAACCCGTTGGGGTTTTCATCTGACTTGGACATCTTCTTGGTTGGATCCGCCAGCGACATGATCTTCGCGCCGACCTTCGGGATATAGGGCTCAGGCAGGGTGAAGGTGTCGCTGTAGGCGTTGTTGAAGCGGACGGCAACGTCCCTGGTCAGCTCCAGATGCTGCTTTTGGTCGACGCCGACCGGAACCAGATCCGCCTGATAAAGCAGGATATCCGCCGCCATCAGCGCGGGATAGGTGAACAGCCCGGCGTTGACATTGTCGGCGTGCTTGGCGCTCTTATCCTTAAATTGGGTCATCCGGGACAGCTCCCCGAACTGGGTATAGCAGGACAGCACCCAGGAAAGCTCCGCATGCTGGGGAACCTGGCTCTGGATGAAGACTAAGCTCTTCTCCGGGTCGATCCCGCAGGCAAGAAGGGTGGCGAAAGCCGACAAGATCTGCTGCCGGAGCTTTGCCGGTTCCTGGCGCACGGTGATCGAATGCAGGTCGGCGATCATATAAGCACAGCGGTATTCCTCCTGCAAAACCACCCAGTTTCTGATCGCGCCCAGATAATTGCCCAGCGTAAAGACGCCGGTTGGCTGGATGCCGCTGAGGATGACTTTCTTTTGATTCGTTGTTTGCTCCACAGTTTCTATCTCCTTTGGGGCTGACTTCAGCCGTTACAGCGACCGAGTCATCTCCCCCAGAATTTTAATCCCCTTTTCGATCTGCTCCTCGCTCGGCATCGAGAAGTTGAGGCGGAAGGAATGGGACACCATTGTCTCCTCGTGGGGCAGAAAGGTGCTCCCCGGGACGACTGCAATTTTATTGGCGATCGCGTCACGGGTAAACTGCATCATGTCGACCTCCTCCGGCAGCGTCGCCCAGAGGAAGAGGCCGCCCTGCGGCCGGGTGTAGCTGACGCGGGGATCGAAGTATTTGTCCATCTGCTCCAGCATAAAGGTGCACTTGCGCCGGTAGAGGGCGCGCAGCCGCTCCAGATGGGCGCCGAAATCGTACTTCGTGACAAAGTTGTAAGCGATCATCTGGGCGAGTATATTGGTGTGGACGTCATTGACCTGCTTTGCCACAACAACCTTTGCGCTGATCTCTTTGGGTAAGCTGAGGAAGCCGACCCGGATCCCCGGGGAAAGCACCTTGGAGAAGCTGCCGGAGTAGATGACGATCCCGTCCTTATCCATCGACTTGATGGTCGGCACGTCCTCCCCTTCAAAGCGGAGGGCGCCGTAGGGATTGTCCTCCAGGATCAGGACACCGTGCCGTTTGCACAGCTCGTAAACCGCCCGCCGTTTTTCCGCGGTGGCGGTAATGCCCGACGGGTTCTGAAATGTCGGGATGGTATAGAGAAGTTTGACGTTTTTTTCAGTTTTCAGCGCCTGTTCCAGCTGCTCTAAGTTGATCCCATCCCCGTCGAGATCGATCCCAACCAGGTTGGTGTTATATGCTTTGATGGCGTTGAGCGCACCGATGAAACTTGGGTTCTCACACAACACGGTGTCCCCCTCGTTGCAGAGCACCTTACAGGTCAGGTCGATCCCTTGCTGGCCGCCGGTGACGACGATGACGTCGTCCCGGTCGGGGCAAAAGCTGCCGATGTCGGGGAGCAGGGTTTCCTTCAGGTAGTTCCTCAAGGGGAGATATCCTTCGGTGATGTTGTACTGAAGCGCTTCGACCGGCTGGTTTTTCAGGACGTCCGCCGTGATTTCCCGGACGGCCTCCACCGGAAATGCGTCGGGCGAAGGGTTCCCTGCCGCGAATGAGATGACGGCGGGATCGGCGGTTAATTTGAAGATTTCACGGATCGCCGAAGCTTTGATTGTTTTGATCCGCTCTGAAAATTGATATTCCATCAGTTGATCTGCCTCCTTGTCTGATCCGGCGGTCGCATTAAGAGCGCGCCTTTGCCTTTTTTTCGACGTTTTTTGCGTGTTCTGAAATTCTTTTTCGGTCTGTTACCTGGTTTTTGGTGATGGCGCTGTAAACCTTTTGGACATCTACCTTGTTGTCAGCCGCATAAGACGGCTTTTTCAAAAGCTTTTTGAACTGCTTAAGGGTCATCACCGGGACGTTCCGCGGGCAGTAGAGGCTGGCCTTTGACCCGGCGAAAACGACGGCGCCCTCCACATTAACCCGGTAAACATTCTCTTTGCGGAAAAGGTGGCGGAGGTTGTCGATGTGGGTTTTATTCTGCTTAAGGGGATTGTAATGGTAGTTCCGGTCGTTTCCCACGACCTGGAGCCATTTTTCCTCCGCGGGGTTTCCATAAATAGAGCCTGCCCAGTTTTTGGTCTCGACCACCATCACGCCGAACGGCGCGATCAGGATATGGTCGATCTGGGTGGTTTCATCGTACAAAGGAAGGTAGACGTCGTTTAAAATTTTGACGTCGTTGAAACGGGCGTATTTTTTCAAAACGTGGCCGACCTGTTTTTCTCCCTTTTTCCCCAGCTGTCGGGGGTGGTTTTTCTTCTGCCGCATGACGAGGGCAATGATTCCACCGATTATAAGAATCACCGCGCAGGCGGCGACTGCGATCATAGTCGTTTGATCCATAGGCTTGCGGACACTCCTTTAATTAAAATGGAATTTTTATACAAAAATTGTATGTTTCATCCCATATGGGATAAGAATAACTTTTATTTTATCACAGATCCGCATAAAAGTAAAAGGGGGGAAGCATACTATTGTTGCGGAAATTCGCCCTTTGTGCGGATGCGGGCCTTCAAACGCCCGCTGCCCGGGGCCTACATCCCGCTCATGAAAATAAAGCGGACCGTTCCGGCTTAGGGACCGTCCCCAAAGGAGTAAAAAATATGTTGGATAAAATTGCGTTGGCGCTCGTCATCATCGGCGCGATCAACTGGGGTTCCATCGGGATTTTCCAGTTCGATATCGTGGCCTGGATCTTCGGCGGCCAGGACGCGGTGGTCAGCAGAGTTATTTACACACTAGTGGCACTCGCGGGGCTCTGGTGTATCTCGCTTTTCTTCCGCCGCAACGACACCCTTCCGTCGGGAGACTGATTTTTTGAAAATTTATCCCTTGACAGCGGTTTTAGATTGTGCTAAAATGATGCCAATTTGGAAACGCTGTGAGAAAGACAACAGTTTTACAAGTTCGTGTTTCAGAGAGCTGCCGGTTGGTGTGAGGCAGCCGCGGCAGTAAAGTCTGATCCCTTTTGAGCGGAGCGGCTGAACCTTCGATTAAGCCGCTACGGTTTGCACCGTTATCGGCATAGGGCTTGTCAGAGCCTGAAAAGTGGGCGCATTTGGTGCGTCAATTTGGGTGGTACCGCGGGAATTTGCTCTCGTCCCATTGTGGACGAGAGCTTTTTTGTATTTGTATCAGACGGCTGATTGACGGCATATTTTAGTATTTGCCGCCGGGGGCTGTTTATGAATCATCAGTGAAAGGGGATTCTTATGGAAAATCAGGTTGCGCAGATTGCAGAGCGAATTAAAGGGATGCGGCTCATTTTAGAGCTGACCATCGAGGAAATGGCGCGAATTACCGACACGACGGTCGAAGCGTACACGGCTGCGGAAAACGGAGAGTGTGATTTTTCCTTTACTTTCCTTTACAAATGTGCCAAAGCCTTCCATCTCGAACTGTCGGAGCTTTTAACGGGGGAAGCGCCCCATCTGTCCCAGTACTCCATTGTCCGGAAGGGGCATGGGCTCCCGCTCGAACGCCGCGAGGGGTTTACTTATCTCCACCTCGCCTCATTTTTTAAAGATAAAGTCGCCGAGCCGTTCTTTGTCACCGCAAAGTTCGACCCGAGCCAGGACAGCAACAACATCGAACTATCCACCCATGTGGGGGAGGAATTCGACTATATCCTGAAAGGGACTTTGATTTTCCGGTATGAGGAGCACATCGAAGTCCTGCACGAAGGGGATGCGGTTTACTACAACTCCGGGCGCGGCCACGGCATGATCGCCGCCGACGGCGCCGACTGCGAATTTTTGGCGATCATCCTGGAAAAGAAGGAGGACTGATTCATAAATGGAGAGAATCTATGAAAAATTCGTCACGGTGGAGGAAGACGGCCAGGGCCATCTGGTAAACCTGACCTTTCACCCGCCCGAGAATTTCAATTTTGCTTTCGATGTAATGGACGCCCTGGCGGAAAAAAATCCGGACAAAAAGGCGCTGATCTGGGTGGGTAAAGACAAGGAAAACCTCAACTTCACCTTTGAGCAGCTCCGCGCCTACTCCTCCAAGGCGGCGAATCTGTTTAAGGCAAAGGGGATCAAAAAGGGCGACCGGGTCATGCTGGTGCTCAAGCGCCACTACCAGTTCTGGTTTGCGATCCTCGGGCTCCACAAGCTGGGCGCGGTCGCCATCCCTGCGACCAACCAGCTGATGAAGAAGGATTTTGCCTACCGTTTCAACGCTGCGGAGATCTCCGCGGTCGTCGCCACCCAGGACGACAATGTGCCGGAACACATCGAAGCCGCCCTCCCCGAAAGCCCGACGGTTCACACCAGGCTGCTGGTCAACGGCCATCGGGACGGCTGGGAGGACTTCGACGCCCTGCTGGAAAGCCAGTCCCCCGTTTTCGAGCGCCCAGCCGGAGAGGACGCGACCGTGATCTCCGATCCTATGCTGATGTACTTCACCTCGGGCACCACCGGGTATCCGAAGATCGCCACTCAGAGCTTTGACTACGCGCTGGGGCATTTCGTCACCGCCCATTACTGGCACAACGTCGACCCGGACGGGATCCATTTTACCATTTCGGACACCGGCTGGGGCAAGGCGGTCTGGGGCAAGCTGTACGGCCAGTGGCTGAGCGAGACGGCGGTTTTCGTCTACGACTTCGACCGCTTCCACGCCGACGACATCCTGCCGCTTTTCGCCCAGTACCAGATCACCACCTTCTGCGCGCCGCCGACGATGTACCGCTTCTTTATCCAGGAGGATCTCGGCAAATACGACCTGTCCTCCCTCAAATACTGCACCATCGCCGGGGAGGCCCTCAACCCGGAGGTCTTCAACAAATTTTACCAGTACACCGGCTTAAAGCTGATGGAGGGCTTCGGCCAGACTGAGACGACGCTGGTGATCGCCAACCTGGTCGGGATGAATCCGAAACCCGGCTCGATGGGCAAGCCGAATCCCCAGTACGATGTCGATCTCGTCAACGCGGACGGCGAGACGGTGCCGCCGGGCGAGGTCGGGGAGATCGTCATCCGCACCGATAAGGGAAAACCGTTCGGCCTTTTCTCCGGCTATTACCGCAACGAGGAAAAGACAAAGGAAGCCTGGCATGACGGCCTCTACCACACCGGGGACATGGCTTGGCGGGATGAGGACGGTTATTTCTGGTACATGAGCCGCACCGACGACGTGATCAAAAGCTCCGGTTACCGGATCGGGCCGTTCGAGATCGAAAGCGTGCTGATGGAGCACCCGTCGGTCGTCGAATGCGCCGTCACCGGCGTGCCGGACCCGCTCCGCGGCTATGCCGTCAAAGCGACCATCGTTCTGGCAAAGGGCTACACCCCCTCTGAAGAATTGAAAAAAGAGCTCCAGAAGTTCGTCAAGGACGCGACCGCGCCCTATAAATACCCCCGCGTGGTCGAATTTGTCAAGGAGCTGCCTAAAACCATCAGCGGGAAGATCAAACGCGCTGAAATCCGCAGCAACGACCAGGCGGATCAATAAGACTCTGAAGCAAGCCCCCGGACAGCAGGGATGTTTGGCTCTGTGCCGCCTCAAGCGCAGATTGTCAAAGTCCCCGCCGTCCGGGGCCTTCCCTTTTATTCGATCTTCCCCTGCGCCGCGGTTTGAACCGGTATTTTCGTCCGGATTCAAAAAAATCGGCGGCTGGGTGTAACGTTTTTTAAAAAACGGTGACTCAATAACAGAAGGGGGGACGGGCCGATGTGGGAAATTGAGGAACTCTACCGCGCGCATCGGCAGGCGGTTTACAGCTATCTGCTCAGCCTGTCCCGCGATCCCGTGCTCGCTGAGGATCTCCTTTCCGAAACATTTTTGCAGGCTCTCCGGTCGATCGGGAGCTTCAAGGGGGAATCCTCCGTCCGAACCTGGCTCTGCGGCATCGCCCGCCACCTCTGGCTCCGGCAGCTCAAAGGAAAGCGGGAGCTTTTGGAGTACGACGACCGATTGATCTCCTTTGCCGGGGAGGACCTGGACGACCGGATCGCCGCAGGCCAGGCGGTCGGACGGATCAAGGCACTCCTTCTTGAAAAGGATGAGCGAGCCCGAACAGTCGTGCAGATGCGGCTGGAGCTCTTCTCCTACAGCGAGATCGCCGAGCGGCTCGGTATTTCGGAAAATTCGGCGCGGGTGATTGAGTTCCGCACTCGGAAATGGCTGAAAGAAA
>JAAWBP010000097.1 GCA_022792755.1 Oscillospiraceae bacterium
ATGTCTACGCGAATCCCGGACAATATGGACGGGGTGGCTGGAGTATTTATACTGGGGCAGCCGGATGGTACTACCGATGCATCCTCGAGACACTGCTGGGTTTCCGTTTTTCAGGGAACTCGATCCGGATTACCCCGAGGACACCAAAAGGCTGGGAAAACTGGTCGGTCGAGATGGTCTACAGAAACACTGCTTTGAAAATCCATTTTCGGCGGACAGGGCAAAACGCGGTTTATGTAAACGGGCAGAAGTGTGATGAAATTATCTGCGATGGCGGCGAAAAATCAGTTGAAGTCTTCTGTGAATAAGATTTGTAACTAAAGTGTTAACTGCTTGTAGTTGACAAACAATTTTAGTATTGCTATGATTATGGTGGATTGAGGATTAAGATAAGCTTTGAGGATTTTTGTGCCATAGGGGCCGATGTGGTTCTGGCTGTCATGAATTCTGGTTTTTAACGGGTTGGTCAGACGCCTCGCCGGCTTTCTTGTATGATGGAAAGATACTAAAATTGAGAGGTGGCTTTATGAGCGATATCAAGCGCCGCTGTATTGGCTGCATGCGGGAGATCGAAGACGTTCAGGTTTGTCCTTATTGCGGCTATGACGAAAAAACGCCGGTGTCGAGGGACTATCTGTCCCCCCGCACGCTGCTGCACGACCGGTATTTAACCGGCAGGCCGCTGCGTTATAACGGGGAAGGCGTCACCTATATTGGTTATGACCTCGTAGTCGATGGGGTTGTCGAGGTACGGGAGTATTTCCCTGACCAGCTTTCGGCACGTGAAAAAGATAGCGCCGACCTGGTGATCCTACCGGGATTCGAAGCCCAGTTCAAAGCGTTGATGGTTGACTTTGTTGAGCTGAATGAGTCACTGATCAAGATGCGGACCCTAACCAGTATTGAGCAGACCTATGAGGTTTTCGAGGAAAATAACACCGCTTACGCTGTAAAAGAACATGTGCAGGGAATTACTTTTGCCCAGTTTTTGACCGAAAACGCGGGAGAGCTTGATTGGGACAAGACGTTTGCGCTTTTTGAGCCTCTTTTAAAGAATATTTCCGCAATGCACGCCTATAACATCCTGCACCGCGGTATCTCGCCGGATACGATTCGGGTTACAAAACGCCATGAGCTGAAGCTATGCGATTTTTGCATCGGCTCTGTGCGGAATGTAAAAACTGAAATTTCTCCGCAGATTTTTATGGGCTATGCTGCGCCCGAGCAGTTTTCCTCTTCTATTTTTCAGGGAACGTGGACAGATGTTTACGCTGTCTGCGCCCTGCTTTACCGGACTTTGACCGGGTCGCGGCCACCGGAAATCAGCAATCGGGGATATATGGAAAACGTAATCCCTCCCAGCATTTTAAACAGCACCGTTCCCTCTGCGGTTTCGGATGCAATTTTGAAGGGGCTTTCCCAGATCACGGAAAACCGAACCAAAACGGTTGGTGTTTTATTGTCCGATTTATCCTCTGCGAAAAGTGAATTTCAAATTCAGGTGGAAGAGCAAGAACCGCCGCAGCAGCCAAAAAAGAAACGGTATGGGCTGCTCGCACTCCTGATTACGTCAGGAATACTCGTCGTTGTTGGAATCGTCGTTGTGATCTTTGCTCTTTCCGGAACAGGTGGGGCTCCTTCTATGGATGACAGCAGTTCGGACTCTTCGCTTTCTTCCAGCGATTTTTCTGGTGATTCGTCCAGTTCGTCTTTGAGTTCCGAACCAAATTCTTCCTCAGCTTCCGGTTCCACCCTCAGCGGGCCTGTCTATGCTATGCCAAAGCTGGTTGATCAGATTTATGAATCGGTCAAAAATAACGAAAGCTATGTTGGCATGATCGTCGTGGAAGCGGAGCATCTTTACAATGAAGAGGTAGAGAAGGGGATCATCTATGAACAGAGCATTGAGCCGGATTCTCCGATCTCTGCCGATACGGTTGTAAAGGTCAAGGTGAGCAAGGGGAGCCAGTATCCTACAATCCCCGAATTCAGTGGCTATAAAAAGGATTCTTATGTGATGCTGCTCGAAGAATTGGGAATCTTTTGTGAACTTGAGAGCGAAGAAAGCGAGGAAGTCGCCCGCGGCTATATCATATCTGTTAGTCCCCAGCCCGGTTCGGTCATTGATCTTGAAAAAGACACAAAAGTAAAAGTGGTTGTATCACAGTAAAATACACGAAATAAAAGAAGCGGGATATAATCCCGCTTCTTTTATTTGACGAAACCGGTGCACATTCGGTGTTACTTTAACAATTCGTTTTAGATGAGAAAATTATAGGGCAATTTTTCCATGCTCCATCATCAGGTCAAGGATTGCTATATTTGCGGCCGCTTCGATGACAACCGCTGCACGGACTGCAACACAAGGATCGTGCCGCCCACGGACAACGAGCTCAGCCTCCTCCATCGCCTGCATATCGATCGTCCGCTGCGGCTGGGAAATAGAGGATGTCGGCTTTACAGCGGCGCGGAAAATAATCGGCATTCCGGAGGAGATCCCGCCCAGAATCCCGCCGTGATGGTTGGTGCGCGTTTTAACCTGCCCGTGATCCAGGTAAAACGGGTCATTATTCTGGCTTCCATACAGCAAAGAAGAGCCGAAGCCTTCCCCGAATTCGATTCCTTTTACCGCCGGAACACCGAATAAAATAGAGGAGAGGACGTTTTCGACCCCGTCAAAGATCGGAGAGCCGATCCCAGCGGGAAACCCCAGGATGCCGCATTCGATCACGCCCCCCACCGAATCCTGCCGCAGCCTTGCTTCCTCAATGACCGCCCGCATCTTTGCTTCCATCGATGGATCGAGCAGGGGAAACTGCACTTTCTGCAAGGCTTCGGCTGTTTCGACCGAGAGATTTACAGGATCAAACCTCTGTTCTGCAACATCTTTAATTGACAGAACGTGGGAGGCGATTCGGATGCCTCGGCGCTCTAAAATCTGTTTGCAGATTCCGCCCGCCAGGGTGAGAGGAGCGGTCAGACGGCCTGAAAAATGCCCGCCGCCCCGAAGATCGTTGGCGCCGTGATACCGCAGTCGGCCGGTGTAATCGGCGTGACCAGGGCGGGCAAGATATTCAAGGTTTCCATAATCCTTGGAACGGGTATCGGTATTTTTGATGATTCCCGCCAGCGGTGTTCCGGTTGTTTTTCCGCGATAGAAGCCGGAAATCAGCTCCGGCAGATCTGGTTCAGTCCGGGCAGTGGAAGCGCTGTCGCCTTTTTTGGCAGTTCTTCTCCTGGTAAAAGCGCGCAGCTCCTCGAGATCGATCGGCTCTCCAGCCGGCAGGTGATCCAGCACCATTCCGACAGCGGAACCGTGTGACTCTCCAAAGATAGAAAGGGTTAAAGTTCTATTCCAAATCGACGACATGGACAACGCCTCCTATTTTTTGATAATCCTCATAGAATTCAGGATAAGACTTTCGGATTGCCTCCGCCCCCTTTAAAAGGAGAGGGCTCTCGGCAGCCGACGCGCCGATGGCGGCAGCCATGGCGATGCGATGGTCATTGAAGCTTTTCGCCTTTCCTCCCTGAAAACGCCCTTTTCCAATGATTTGGAGCCCGTCCTCTGTTTCCTGCGTCTCAGCTCCCAAGCTTCGGAGGAGGGCCGCAGTCGTTTGCAGGCGGTCGCTTTCCTTGATCCTCAGCCGTTCGGCGTGAAAAATGCTACTTGTCCCGAAACATTTGCCTGCGAGAACCGCCAGGATAGGCACTAGATCGGGAATGTCCCTGGCATCGACGGAGATGGGATGGAGTCTGCGGTTTCTGGGAGGGGAAACAGTGATGGAATCCGCTTCGATTAAAACATCGGCCCCTGCTTCCAATAAAAATTCAACAATCCTTTTATCGCCCTGAAGAGAGCTGTGGTAATCGAGCCCGGTGACTGTTATGGGCCCGTTGAAAGCGCCTGCGGTGAGGAAAAAAGCCGCCTGGGAAAAATCCCCTTCAACTGAGAGAGAGAAGGGCTTGTATTTCTGCCCACCTGGAACAGCAATTGTGTTCCCCGACAGCCTGGCCGAGATTCCAAAGCGTTCCAGCATCTGGATGGTCATTAAAACATACGGCTTTGATTCAAAAACCCCTGTGACTTGGATTTCGCTGTCGACGGACAGAAGGGGAAGCGAAAACAAGAGCCCGGTGACGAACTGGGAGCTGATGTTTCCGGGAATGGAGAAATTCCCTCCGCAGAGGCTCCCTTCAATAGCAAAAGGCATTCCTACTGTTGGACGGAAGGTAATCCCATGTTTTCCAAGACTGTCAAGGTAAGGCGTGATCGGGCGGGACGGAAGTTTTCCCGTTCCTTGAAATTCAGCCGCTGCCCCAAGGGCTGCCGCAACCGGGATCAGGAAGCGAAGGGTAGAGCCCGACTCGCGGCAATTCAACAAGGCGCGTTTTCCGCGCATCGGTGAATTTCCACCGATGCCGTCGACGACCGCCGAATCCCCTTCACAGGAGATCGCTGCCCCCAGCGCCATAAGGCAATCGATCGTCGCGAGGATATCCTCCGAAAAGATCAAACCGCGGATCACCGAGCGCCCTTTTGCCAGCGCTGCACAGAC
>JAAWBP010000098.1 GCA_022792755.1 Oscillospiraceae bacterium
GCCTGCGACCGGAAATACGCGGTGGAAAATGCCGCGGAGGACTTGAAGCAGAAGGCGGACGGGGTCATCGGCTCTAATATTGATGATGGGGTCGCCCGTTTTCTGGAGCGGGAATTCCGGTAAAAATTCAATATCAAACGCCTGCCGGCCGCGGATTCAACCGCAGCCGGCAGGCGTTGTTTTTTAGCAAAGAGCTGTCCGTTATAAAATCCCTTTGAAGTACTTGACGGAATCCTCCGCGACCGCCTCATAATCGTACTGATACGCGTCAAAAGCAGCCATCCCGTCAAAGCCGACCTCCCGCAGCTTGGCAACGTAGCCGGGCAGATCCATATCCCCCTCATAGGGGACCAGATGGTTGTGGACACCGGTTTTCATGTTCTCCAAATGGGCGTGTACGATCAGCCCTTTACAGCTTTCAATGGCCGCCATCGGGTCCGGATCCTGTAAGAAGATATGCCCCACATCGGCGTTTACCTTGAGTGCCGGGGAACCGATTTCTTGAAAGGCCCTGAGCATCCGCTCCGTGTTGTCGAGGACAAACCCCGGCTCAAACTCCATAGCAAGGTCGATCCCCAGTTCTTCCGCATAGCTGCAGAGCTCTTTTGTCTTTTCAATCTGCCGCGCCCACTGGACGTCGTACGGCTCCTCTTCCCGGAACTTGGCGCCGTTGATGATGACGAGCGGGGCGTCCATCTCCTTCGCCACCCGGATCGCATCGTGAACCGCTTTGAAAGCCTCCTCGCTTTCGGTGTAATCCATGTGTGCGCTGACCGAATAGGCCTTGACGCCGTACCGGCGGATCACCTGCTTCATCTCCTCGGCAAAGCCGGGGGCGAAAAACGCAGGGCGGGGTTTGAACTCCCGGTCGGAAATCCCGAATTCGATCCCGTCGAACCCCTTCTCCATCAACCGTTTGACCCCTTCCTCATAAGGCAGAGGGGCCAGCATCTGAACGCGCCCGAGAATGTACATCTTTCATTGCTCCTTTGTTGTTTTTTCATTCAGTCTGTTTTTCATCCGATAGCAAAAAACAAACATAAAACGTCTTGTTTTGTCAATTTCTGTATTTTTATAAGAATTTATACTATTTGTTTTTCAATTGATAGATCAACAGCTCAAAGGATGCCGTGACAGTAAGCCGGTCAAGCTCCTCCAAGCGCATCTGATCCTGTTTCGAGGTTTTATAATAATAGGGCGTCATCTCAAAGAGATGGAGGATATCCTCCCTAGATGAAAGCTCAAGAACCGTTTCAACCTTTCCGGCGCTCAAAAATTCGAAGCCGTCGAGCGGATAATCTCTGACCTCATTTTTATAAGGCGTTTCGTAGACGGCTTGCTTCAGCTCCCAAAGATGATCCCGCCCGGGGATCGCCATCACGAAAAGTCCTCCCGGCTTCAGGACGCGGAGGAACTCTTCCCCGCAGTAAGGGGCGAACAGGCTGAGGACGAGATCGCAGGCGCGGTCAAAAACAGGAAGATGAAAGACGCTGGCAGCTGCAAAGGCAGCCGCTTTACAGCGTTTTGCGGCGAGGTCGGCGGCAAACTTGGAGATGTCGATCCCCAAAATCTCCGGCCGGGCGCCTTCCCGGGAAAACGCCTCGGCCAGCCGGGAGGTGTAGTACCCCTCCCCACATCCAGCGTCGAGGATCACCGGGCTCGAACTGCCGCTCAGCCGGGCAAGGCAAACGCTGTTCAAGGCATCTGACAAGGGCTCATAATACCCTTTGTTCAGAAAATCCCGCCGCGCCGCCGACATCAGCTTGTTGTCGCCGGGAATCTTTGACCTTTTCCGGGAGGAATCGAGCAGATTTACATAGCCGCTTTTGGCACAATCATAGGAATGACGGTTCTCACACCGATAGCTGCCGCCGTCTAAACGAAGCGGCTTGCCGCACAAAGGACAGCGGAGCGGGAACATGGCATACCCTCCTCATCGTTTGATATCCCGCTTTTTAGGGGATGCCGTGCGTTTTCGTCCGGTTCTCCCTCTTTTTGAGGACACTGGTTTTTTCCGAACCGAAAAGCCGAAGCTCCCGAGCTTCTGCCCCAGTTCAAAATACTCCCCGTGCGCATATGCCGCGAGGCGGCAGCGGTCCAGCCGGAGCCTCCCATCCGAATCGAGGCAGGCGGGATCGACCAGCACGGAGACGATATCGGCTAGAAACATGTCGTGCGAACCCATGGGAAGAATCTCCGTCACCCGGCACTCCATGCTGAGGGGGCTTTCCTCGATAACCGGGCAGCCGGTTTCCGGCCCCGGTTTCGCTGTGAGCCCGACCGCGGCGAATTTATCCAAGTCCTTGCCCGAACGGACGCCGCAAAAATCGGCGGCCCGCACCAACGGGGCGGTCGTGAGGTTGACGGCAAACACGCCCGACTCCCGGATCAAGCCATAAGAATACCTCTCCGGGCGGAGGGAAATATAGGTTTTAGGCGGAATGGTGTTGGTAATCCCCGTCCAGCCGACCGTGATGATATTGGGGCGCTCCATGGGGCCGCAGCTCACCATGGCCGGGGGCGTCGGCGCTAACAGAGCCCCGCCTTTCCAAACCACTTTTTTCAACCAAACCACCGCCTTCCTGCGCCACTCAACCCATTTCCTTCCGCTTCTGCGCTTTCTCCTTTTCCAGCTTCCGGCGCTGGGCTTTGAGCTGCTCCTCGATGTCGTTTCCGCTCAGGACGAGGGTATCCCCGGGGAGGATCACCGTCGAGCCGCGCGGGACGATTACCTCCCGCCCCCGCTTGATCATGACCACCAGGATTTCATCAGGGATATTGGCGTCCATCAGGGTCAGGTTGGCCCAGCGGCTTTTTTCGTGGATTTTATACTCCAAAAGCTTGGTGTTGAGCTCCTCCTGATAGTCGTTGAAGGTCTTGAGGACCGAAACGCTTTCATCCACCAGCTTGAGCTTCTTGGCAAAAAAGGGGATCAGGGTTCCCTGCACGGCAACCGAGAAAAGGGCGACGAAAAATACGACGTGGAAAATATCGTTTTCAATCACAATCTGGCTTCCCGAGGCATAGCTAATCGCAAAGATGGCAAAAACGATCGAGGCGGCGCCGCGCAGCCCGACCCAGGAGACGAACAGCTGGCTTTTAAAGGGGATCTTGAACCAGCTCAGGATGCTGAAAGTCGCCGCCGGACGGGCGATGAAGATCATAAAGACCGAGATGAGGACGCCGAACAGGGCGACCGACGGAAGCCGCGACGGGAACGCCAGAAGCCCCAGCGCAAAGAAGAGGATAATCTGCATAAGCCACGAAATCCCGTCAAAGAAGTGCACCAGGCTGCGCTTGTGGAAGATTTTGCTGTTCCCGAGGATGATTCCGGCGACATAGACGCTCAGGTACCCGTTCCCGCCCAAAAATTCGCTGAACGAATAGGAGAGGATGGCGATCCCCACCAAAAAGATCGGGTACAGCCCCACGATTTCGAACTCCACTCGCCGCAGAACGGCGACAGCGATCACCGCGAGGAGAAGGCCGACCAGGAGCCCAAAGCCGACCTGCGAAACCAGCATGACAGCGATCGTCCCGGGGTCGGTTCCCAGGGGGGACATCAGGATCAATACCACTAAGGTCATCATATAGGCGACCGGGTCGTTGCTCCCGCTTTCGATTTCGAGGAGGGACGCGAGCCCCCCTTTCAGGTTCAGCTTGCGGGAACGAAGGATGGAGAAAACCGACGCCGCATCGGTTGATCCGACGATGGCGCCGATCAAAAACCCCTCCAAAAGAGTGGTCTTCAAAACGAAATAACAAAACAGCCCCGTCAATCCCGCCGTGATAACCACACCAAGGGTGGACATCAAAACCGAAGGGACAGCGACCGGCCTTGCGGCCTTCCAGTTGGTGCCGAAGCCGCCGTAGAACATGATAAAAACCAGGCCGACCGAACAGATTTCCCAGGCGATGGAGTAGTCGTCGAAGTAGAAACCGAAGAGCCCATCCGAGCCGCAGATCATCCCCAATGCAAGGAAGATCAACAGGGTTGGAACGCCGAAACGGTAGAGAAATTTACTGGAAGCGACACAGACGAGCAGCACGACTGCGCCCGCAATCATGAGCTGGATCAGCGACAACGGCATTGGCATTCCTCCGTTTCAAATGATTTATCTGAGTGACATTCCCGCACTTGCCGCCCAGGACGGATTTGCAGCTCTGCGCCGTCTACCGAGAGATTCGCAAAGCAGCCCGTCAAATCCCCTTCTCAACAGAAAAAACGACGTTCTATGCGGCACTCACAGCCACAAGCTGCGGGATAAGAAAACTGCCGCAGGACGACCTCCGCGGCGGATAAAAACGCAAACGCTCCACATGCTATAGCAGTATGGCGCCGACAGGGCACCCCTGCGGGCAACCGCACACTTAAGCGTTGCTAGTCTCCAAGTTTCAGTCCTGCGAGGCGCCTAAGACAAGCTAAGTATAACGCGTCTCACGGGTTATCAACACTGTTATCTGCACTGCCTGTGAATCGCGTATTGACAGCGGAAGCACTCTGTCCTGCGGATCGCGTTTGTCCGGCCCGGTCACGGGCGCGGGGGCACTCCGCCGAAATCTTCGATTTCGCTAACGGGTGAGGTTATTGTACCATCTCCGCGAGCGCGTTGTGCGAAGCGGGAATGATACAAGGTTCTCCGAAACAGCCTGAATCTTTGATTCAGTTTCTGTTTCGTGAGGTTCTTATTGCGACCACCGGGAGCAACAAGGTTCTGGGGCACCCATTCGCAATCTCTGATTGCGTCTGTGGGTGAAAATATTATTGCGACCAGCGGGAGCAACAAGACTTCTGGGTAC
>JAAWBP010000099.1 GCA_022792755.1 Oscillospiraceae bacterium
ATCGAAGGGGAGATCCGCCGGGATCCCGGCGTTCCTTTTTCGGAGGTGCGGCGGGATGAATCCGCGCCGTCTTATCCGACGGAAAAAATCCTTGAAAACGCCAAAGAAAAAGAGGATCATTACTTTGAAGTCCCCAAAGTTTTTTAAAGGAAGGGCGAAAAAATGGATTTTCAAAATCTGACGGTGAAGGAGCTGCGCGCCAAGCTGGATCGGAAAGAGGTTTCTGCGGCTGAGCTGACAAAAGCTTACCTTGACCGGATTGCGGAAAAGGATCCTAAGGTCAAAAGCTTTATCACGGTCTGCGGGGATTCTGCCATTGAGCAGGCTGAAGCGGCCCAGAAGAGGATCGACGCCGGGGAGGCTGCCCCGCTGACCGGCATTCCTTTTGGAATCAAAGACAACATCTGTACGGAGGGTGTCAGGACGACCTGCGCCTCCAAAATGCTGGGGGATTTTGTCCCCCCTTATCAGGCGACCGTTATGAAAAAGCTCGCCGGGCAGGATGCAGTCATGCTCGGAAAGCTCAATATGGATGAGTTCGCGATGGGCGGTTCCACCGCCACCTCTTATTTTGCCAAGACGGTCAACCCGTATGACCGGAACAAGGTTCCCGGCGGTTCCTCCGGCGGTTCGGCTGCCTGCGTTTCCGCTTCCTTTGCGCCGGCTGCCCTGGGTTCGGACACCGGCGGATCGATCCGCCAGCCCTCTTCCTTCTGCGGCGTGACGGGTTTGAAGCCGACCTACGGATCGGTTTCCCGCTTCGGCCTAGTGGCTTTTGCCAGTTCGCTCGACCAGATCGGGCCGATTGCCAATTCCGCCTATGACTGCGGCGTGATTTTCAACAGCATCTGCGGGTTCGATCCGCATGACGGCACGACATCCCGCCGCTCCCATGCGGATGCCCTCAGCCAGGTCGGGGAGAGTGTTTCGGGGCTGAAGATCGCCGTCCCGAAGGAGTTTTTTGAGGTGGGGATCGACGATGAGGTAAAGGAGAGCGTTTACAGCGCGGTCAAGGCGTATGAGGCGATGGGTGCAAAGCCTGTCGAGGTGTCGATGCCGAGCTTAAAATACGCCATCCCGGCCTATTACCTGATCTCCTCGGCCGAGGCGAGCTCCAACCTTTCCCGGTACGACGGGATCAAGTACGGGTACCGCGCCGAAGGGGAAGGGGACTACAACGAGCTGATCCGGCGGACCAGGGACGAGGGATTCGGCACCGAAGTGAAGCGGCGGATCCTGCTTGGTACTTATGCTCTGGCAAGCGGTTATTATGATGCTTATTACAAAAAGGCCCTTTACCTGAAGGGGAAAATCCGCGAAGAGTACGATGCGATCTTCCAAAGCTGCGATGTGATCGTGACCCCGACCGCGCCGAGCACGGCCTTCGGGTTCGACGAGGGGATCAGCGACCCGGCGAAGATGTACCTTGCCGATATCTGCACCGTCACGGTAAATATCGCAGGGCTTCCGGCAATCTCCACCACCTGCGGCTACGACCGAAACGGGATGCCGATCGGGATGTCGATTGTCGGAAAGGCGTTCGATGAAGCGAGGGTGATCCAGATGGCGGATGCGTTTGAACGGGATTTCAAGCGCACGGCGCCGGTATTATAAAGGATGAGGCGGTGAACGACAATGCAGTATATCCCCGTGATCGGGCTTGAAATACACGCGGAGCTCTTAACGGATTCGAAGGTGTTCTGCACCTGTTCCGCCGAGTTCGGCGGAGATCAGAATTCCCGCTGCTGCCCTGTTTGCAGCGGCTTCCCGGGAACCCTTCCGGTGCTCAACCAGCGTGCGGTGGAATATGCGGTGAAGGCCGGGTTTGCCATGAACTGCTCGATCAATAAATATTCTAAATTTGACCGTAAAAACTATTTTTACCCTGACCTTCCCAAAGCGTACCAGATTTCTCAGCTCGACCTGCCGCTGTGCATCAACGGAAAGGTGAAGATCGAGACGGAGCAGGGGGAGAAGTGGATCAGGATCAACCGCATCCACCTGGAAGAGGATGCCGGCAAGCTGGTTCACGACGACATCAACGCCACCAGCCTTGCGGATTACAACCGCTGCGGCGTCCCGCTGATCGAGATTGTCACCGAGCCCGACCTCGCCTCTGCGGAGGAGGCCCGGGCGTTTGTGGAGCAGGTGAGCCTTCTACTTCAATATGCGGGGGTCTGCGACTGCAAGATGGAGCAGGGTTCCATCCGGGCCGACGTCAATATTTCAATCATGCCCCCCGATGCGAAGGAATTCGGTACTCGGGCGGAGATCAAAAACTTAAACTCCTTGAAGTCGATCACCCGGGCGATCGATTATGAGATCAAACGCCAGGCTGAGCTTTTGGACAAAGGCGAAAAGGTGGTTCAGGAAACCAGGCGTTTTAACGACAACCACGGAACGACCAAGTCGATGCGGAGCAAGGAAGACGCACAGGATTACCGCTATTTCCCGGAGCCGGATATCCAGCCGGTGAATTTTACCGACGAGGATTTGGAAGCGATCCGCAGCTCCCTGCCGAAGCTGCCGGATGAGCGCTTGAAACAGTATATCGGCGAGTACGGCTTAACCGAAACCGATGCGAAGATCATTGTAAACGACGTGAAGCTTTCCGATTTCTTCGACGCGGCGGTTGCGGTTTATCCCAATTATAAAAACATCTGCAATTTTGTTCTGACAGAGCTTCTCCGCCGCCTGAAGGAGACGGAAACAGAGGGGATTCCCTTCTCCGCCGAATATTTCGCGCTCCTCGTCCGGATGGTCGACGAGGGGAAAGTCAGCCGGAACGACGGGAAAACGGTTCTGCGGTATATGCTTGAAAATCCGGCTCATCCGGAGGAGATCGCCAAGGCAAACGGTTTCCTAGTCGCAAACGACATGGGTGCGGTCGACGAAGTGATCGACGCGGTGATGGCGGAGCGCCCCGACCTGGTGGAACAGTACCGGGCGGGGGAGAAAAAGGTATTTGGCTTCCTGATGGGGCAGTGCACCTCCCGCTTGAAAGGGGTTGCAAACCCTAAAGACATTAAAACGGCATTGGAGAAAAAACTGTTGTAGAAACAATGAGGTGAAAATTTTGATCAAAGTTTGTGGCGATGGGGCCAAAACTTCAGTGACGATAGAGGAGCTGAAAGCGAAGGTCGGCGGGACTGTCACCGTAGAGGGCTGCGTCCACCGGGTTCGCGATATGGGGTCGATCCGCTTTTTCATCCTTCGGACGGGGCGTTTCCTTCTTCAGACGGTCTATGCCGCCGATGAATGTGATTGCTCGGTTGACGACGTCAAGGTGGGCTGCTATGTCCGGATGACAGGTGTGCTCCGGGAGGAGCCGCGGGCTGTTTACGGCCTCGAGGTTTCGATCCGTTCTGCGGAGCTTCTTTCCGTGCCCGCGGAGGAGTATCCCTTGAAGGTCGGCCAGCGCCGGCTGGGCTGTTCGCTGGATGCGAACCTGGACAACCGCTCGGTTGCCCTGCGCAATCCCTATGAACGGGCGGTGTTTAAATTTACGGAGGGTGTCGTCTCCGGTTTCCGCGCCTTTATGCTGGATCACGGCTTTACCGAAATCCACACCCCGAAAATTGTTGCGGCGGGGGCGGAAGGCGGAGCGAATATCTTTAAACTTGATTACTTCGATCAAGAGGCGTTCCTCAACCAGAGCCCTCAGTTTTACAAGCAGACGGCGGTTGCTTTCTTTGACCGCGTCTTTGAGATCGGGCCGGTTTTCCGGGCGGAGCGGCACAACACCTCCCGCCATCTAAATGAATACACCGGGCTCGATTTCGAAATGGGTTTCATCGACGGGATGGAAGACGTCATGGATATGGATACCGCTATGCTCAAATATGTGGTTGCTTACCTAAAGGAGCATTACCAGAATGAGCTGATGATCCTTTCGCCGGAGCTTCCGGAAATCCGGGAAATTCCATCCATCACCTTCATGGAGGCAGTGGAGCTGCTCGGCGGCCGTCAGCGGGCGGATCTGAGCCCGGACGACGAGGTGTTCCTCTGCGATTACGCCAAGAAAAACTATGACAGCGATTTTATCTTTGTCACCCATTTCCCGGCTGCAAAACGGCCGTTCTATGCGATGAACGACAAGGAGGACAGCCGCTTTGCCCTCAGCTTCGACCTGCTGTTCCGCGGGCTGGAAATCACCACAGGGGGCCAGCGGATCCACGATTATGCCGAGCAGGTGGAAAAGATGAAGGCGATGAAGATGGATCCCAACGATTTGAAGGAATACCTGAAAATCCATAAGTACGGGATGCCGCCCCATGGCGGGCTCGGCATCGGGCTGGAGCGCCTTGTGATGAAGCTGCTCGACCGGGCCAATATCCGCGAGACCAGCATGTTCCCCAGGGACGTCACCCGCCTGGATCCTTAATTTACGAAACAAGGGCGTTTCGGTATTTGTCGAGAAACAAAATGATCGATTGATACTGATGCGCCTTTTTGTTGTTGCCGGTTTCCTTGGAACACCGGCCGCCAATTTCGTTTTTCTTCCCCCG
Source organism: Oscillospiraceae bacterium (assembly GCA_022792755.1). GTDB lineage: Bacteria > Bacillota > Clostridia > Oscillospirales > Ruminococcaceae > Metaruminococcus_A. Next base: position 4,509 of record JAAWBP010000099.1, read on the forward strand.
CACGAAGATGTGCATTGGGAGAGACGTTACTCACCATAGCGTTTTAACGCGGAAAGAAGGGGCTATTGCATGTCTGAGAAATTTAATGTCATTGAAAGCTTTGGATCGCAGGTCTTCAACGACGCCGTCATGCGCGAGAGACTGCCGAAGCATATTTACCAGTCGCTGAAAAAAACCATGAACGAGGGCACAGAGCTCGAAAAAAGCATCGCCGACGTTGTGGCGAGCGCAATGAAAGACTGGGCGGTTGAAAAGGGCGCGACCCACTACACCCACTGGTTCCAGCCGATGACCGGAATCACCGCTGAAAAGCACGATTCGTTTATCGCCCCGAGCGGCGACGGAAAAGCGCTGATGGATTTTTCCGGCAAGGAGCTGACCAAGGGGGAGCCGGATGCATCATCCTTCCCGTCGGGCGGCCTGCGTGCGACCTTTGAGGCGAGGGGCTATACCGCCTGGGATCCCACCTCTTACGCATTTGTAAAGGACGGCACCCTCTACATACCGACGGCGTTCTGCTCCTATTCCGGCGCGGTGCTCGACAAGAAGACGCCGCTCCTCCGTTCGATGGAGGCGATCGACAAGCAGGCGCTGAGAATTCTGCGTCTGTTCGGGAATGCCTCAGTGACCCGGGTGATGACTACGGTCGGGGCGGAGCAGGAGTACTTCCTCGTAGACAGGGATCTGTTTAAGCAGCGCCGTGACTTAATGCTGACCGGCCGCACCCTCTTCGGCGCCAAGGCGCCGAAAGGGCAGGAGATGGACGACCACTATTTCGGCCACATCAAACCCCGTGTCGCCTCTTACATGATCGAGCTGGATCAGGAGCTCTGGAAGCTGGGGATTTATTCCAAAACCAAGCACAACGAGGTTGCCCCGTCCCAGCATGAAATGGCGCCGATCTTTGAGACGACCAACATTGCAACCGACCATAACCAGCTGACGATGGAGATTATGCGCAGCGTCGCGCAGCGCTACGACTTTGCTCTTCTCCTCCATGAGAAGCCTTTTGCTGGTGTCAACGGTTCCGGCAAGCACAACAACTGGTCGATTTCCACCAACGACGGCCAGAATCTCCTCGACCCCGGCAAGTCGCCGCAGGAAAACGCACAGTTCCTGCTCTTCCTCTCTGCCGTCATTAAAGCGGTCGATGAATATGCACCTCTTCTCCGCGTCTCTGTGGCGAGCGCGGGGAACGACCACCGTCTTGGCGCGAACGAGGCGCCGCCGGCTATCGTTTCGATGTTTATCGGCGAGGAGCTGGAAAACATCTTAAAGGCAATCGAGGTGGATGAAGTAGGGGAGAAGGCTGAGAAACAGGTGCTCAAGCTCGGTGTCTCTGCTCTGCCGAAATTTTCCAAGGATTCGACTGACCGCAACCGCACCTCCCCCTTTGCCTTCACCGGCAATAAATTCGAATTCCGCATGCTCGGCTCCAGCCTGAATATCGCCGGCCCGAATATCGTACTCAATACCATTATTGCGGAAGAGCTCAGGGAGTTTGCCGACCGGCTGGAGCAGGCGGAGGATTTCCAAAACGAGCTCCACAACATTGTGAAAGAAACCTACCGCGACCATAAACGGATTATCTTCAATGGGAACAACTATTCCGACGAATGGGTGAAAGAGGCGGAAAAGCGCGGCCTTCCAAACCTCACCTCTACGGTGGATGCGCTTCCGTCCTTTATCGAGCCGAAAAATGTCGAGGTTTTTGTCAAGAACCATGTCTTTTCGGAAACTGAAATCCATTCCCGTTATGAAATCCTGCTCGACAATTACGCTAAAATTATTAATATCGAAGCGCTCACCATGCTGGATATGGCGAAAAAGCAGCTTTTGCCCGCAGTGATCGAGTACACCCGTATGGTCTGTGATGCGCTGGCGGCTAAAAAGTGTTTGGATCTTGGCCTGGATCTCTCGGTCGAGGAAGAGCTCGCCAAAAAGCTTTCCTGTTTGGAAGTGCAGTTCGTTTCGGCGCTGAACAAGCTCGAAAAGGATGTAATCACGGCAAAAGGAGTCTGCGATGTTCTGGAATGCGCGCAGTATTATCACGATCCGGTCTTTGCCGACATGCAGGCGCTTCGTGCGATTGCCGACGAACTGGAGACAATGGTCGGCGAGGAGTATTGGCCGATTCCGACCTATTCGGATCTCTTGTATTAAAGCATCCCCGCCCGCTGTTTTCTATTGCTTGACAATGAGGCTTTGTGGTGGAAATGGAGCGGGCTTTGGCCCAGCCGGGCCGAAAGGGTAAAATTTCATAGGAGTTGATTTGATGAAAAAGCTCGAAATCATCATCAAACCGGAACGGCTCGACGAACTCAAGTCGATCCTGACTTCCTGCGGCGTCAATGGTATGATGATCGGCAACATCATGGGGTTTGGCAATCAAAAGGGCTACACCCGTTCCTACCGCGGCACCAAATTCACCGTCAACCTTCTGCCGAAGATGAAGGTGGAGACCGTTGTAGACGATGAAACTGCCGAGATTATCATCAAACTGGTATCGGACAAAATGTCCACCGGCGAATACGGCGATGGAAAAATCTTCGTCTCACCGGTTGAGGACGTCGTCCGGATCCGCACAGGGGAACGCGGCCAGGCGGCGCTGTGATGGTAAACCTGGCCAAGGCAATCCTCTTTTCGCAGAGATGAGAGGGAGGCCGTTGCCTTGCCGGATATTCGAGGAGCTTTAATTGAATCAATTTTACGCTGTCAATGGGGACAGCGGCGCTGGTCAAAGTCGACTGGATGCCGCTGTCCTTTTTTGGCGCTAAAATTGAGCCTCGATTTCCGGCATCTGCTTGAGTGATTCGAAAGATCACGGTGTTTTCGAACGTAAAAGCGGAAAAACAGACGGCGGAACGCAGAAGCGTTTGATCTGCCCGCGGCAGATCGTCAGATGTGCTGACGGCCGTTTTTATGAGGAGGAAAGGAAAATGGATGTACAGCAGGCGTTAAATATTGTCTGGACGCTGATTGCAGGGATGCTCGTTTTCTTTATGCAGGCGGGCTTTGCAATGGTGGAAACAGGCTTCACCCGCGCCAAGAATGCGGGCAATATCATCATGAAAAACCTCATGGATTTCTCGATCGGTTCCTTTGTCTTTTTCGTCATCGGCTTCGGGCTGATGTTCGGGGCGGACTGGAACGGGCTGATCGGAACCAGCGGATTTTTTGACCCCACATCGCTGGAGCTGACTGCGTTTAAAGACCTGACCCCTGGAACCTTCGTCTTCTTTCAGACGGTTTTCTGTGCAACTGCTGCGACGATCGTATCAGGCGCAATGGCGGAGCGCACCAAGTTTATTTCGTATGTCATCTACTCGGCGGTCATCAGCCTGTTTATCTATCCGGTCGTCGGCCACTGGATTTGGGGCGGCGGATGGCTCAGCCAGATGGGATTTATCGATTTCGCGGGCTCGACCGTTGTTCATTCAATCGGCGGCTGGGCGGCTTTGATCGGTGCGGCGATCCTCGGGCCCCGCATCGGCAAATACAACAAGGACGGATCGGCCAATGCAATTCCCGGCCACAGCCTCACCCTCGGCGCGCTCGGTGTTTTCTTCCTTTGGTTTGGCTGGTTCGGGTTTAACCCCGGCTCAACCCTCGCGGCCAACGGCGAAATCGGCCATATTGCGATGACAACCAACCTCGCCGCCGCTGTGGCAGCCTGCACGGTGATGGTCATCACCTGGATTCGTTACAAAAAACCCGATGTCTCCATGACTTTGAACGGCGTTCTCGCCGGTTTGGTCGCGATTACGGCGGGCTGTCAGGCCGTCACTCTCTGGGGCTCGATCGCGATCGGCTTTGTTTCGGGCTTCATCGTGGTCTTCGGCGTTGAGCTGCTCGATAAAGTACTGAAGATCGACGATCCGGTCGGTGCGGTTGCGGTTCACTGCATGAACGGTGTCTGGGGCACACTGGCGGTTGGTTTGTTTGCCTGCTACGACGTCGGCGGAGAGAATGAGGTGCTCGGCCTCTTCTTCGGCGGCGGAGCCGGACAGCTCGGCGTTCAGGCGCTTGGTGTCGTGTCGGTTGCAGCTTGGACGATTGTAACGACAGGCGCACTCTTCCTGATTATCAAAAAGACGATCGGGCTGCGCGTTTCCAAAATTGAGGAAATCGAGGGCTTGGATGTCCATGAACACGGCGCAGAAGCCTATGCCGATTTTGTAATCAAAGGCTGACCAGCCGATTCTTTCAATTCCCCGCGGTGAATGCCGCGGGGAATTTTTATCGAAAACTACAGGATAAGGGCTATCTAGAAAATAATTTTACTGTTAAACAAACATTCGCGTCGCTTTCCTCGCCCTGTCTTGCAGGGTTCCAAAAAAATTCCGATTGACTTTTGGGCGATTCCTATATTATGATGACATATGGAAAACACTTTTGTAAAACAAACCGAAATAAAGGTGGAAGTGGTGGGATTATGCCTATTTCTCAGCAGAGCAGTCTCGATATCAAGCGGATCAACCGAAATCGGATTTATAGGCTGATCTATCAAAGGGGGAAGATTTCCAAGCAGGAAATCGCTTACGCCTTGAATATGAGTCTACCCACCGTTTCCCAAAACCTGAAATACCTGCTGGAACAGGGGCTGATCGAGGAAAAGGGAACCTTTGAGTCCACCGGTGGGCGAAAGGCCAGGGCGATTTCCTGCGTGCTGGATGCCCGGATCGCCTTAGGGCTGGATATTACCCGAAACCACGTCGGCATCGTAGCGGTTGACCTCGGCGGCAATATCGTCCAAAACACCCGGATCCCGCTTCGGTTTACGGCTGAGGATCAGTATTTTCTGCGGGTGGGGCAGCTGTTGCAGGAGTTTATAGAGACCCTGAAGCTTTCAGCCGGGCAGATCCTCGGCGTGGGAATTTCCGTGCCGGGAATCCTTTCGGAAGACCACAGGACGGTGGTTTATGCGACGGTCTTGGGGTTTACCGGGGGGACGCTGGCGCAGTTTGAACAGGCGATTCCTTACCCCTGCGTGATGAGCAATGACGCCAATGCGGCCGGGACGGCGGAAATGTGGAACGAGCGGGAGCATGGCAGTATTGTCTATCTCTCTCTGAGCAACACGGTGGGGGGATCGATTTTTGTCGACAATCGGATTTACATGGGGAACCACCAGCGGGGCGGCGAGTTTGGGCATATGACGATCGTTCCCGGAGGAAAGGATTGCTACTGCGGGAAACGGGGCTGCGTCGACGCATATTGTTCTGTGCGCTCGCTGCTCGGCGGGCTGTCGGACAGCCTCCCGGAGTTTTTTGAAAAACTCCGCTCCGGAGAATCGGACTTTCGCCAGCGGTTCGGGGAGTATCTGGAACATTTGGCCGATGTCTGCAACAATCTGCGGATGGTTTTTGACTGCGAAGTGCTTTTAGGCGGTTATCTGGGCGGCTATCTCGAGGACTACCTGGAAACTTTGAGACAGCTGGTGAAAAAGCGCAATCCGTTTGAAGAATACGGCGACTACGTGCGGATCTGCCGCTATCGGCTGGAGGCGGCGGCGGTAGGGGCGGCGCTGCTCCATATCTCCTCATTTTTATCTCAGATTTAATGGGCTTCGTTTTGATGTCGGCGTCAAAAAAGAATCGTACATTTTGTATAAAACAACGAAACTTTTTTAGGAAGGAATGATTCATAAAATACAGCTTGACTTTTTGGAGTCAGGGCGGTATTCTTTAATTGGAACACCTGCAAACATCTTTTGTAAAAGTATTTTAAAAAAGCAACAACAATCTCATCCAACAGGTAAAAGAACTCAAGGAGGGTTTACAAATGAAAAACAGAGCAGTGTTTATGACGGGCCTGGAAAAGATGGAAATCCGCGACGTTCCGGTCCCGGCCCCGAAGGAAAAACAGGTCATTGTCAAGCTTGAATATGTGGGAATCTGCGGTTCCGACGTCCATTACCTCGAAAACGGACGGATCGGCGATTTTATCGTCGACGGCGATTTTATCCTCGGCCATGAGTGCGCCGGAACGATCGTCGAGCTGGGCGAGGGTGTCCAGAACCTCAAGGTCGGCGACCGCGTCGCGCTGGAGCCGGGCATCACCTGCGGCCAGTGCGAATTCTGCAAATCCGGAAAATATAATCTCTGCCCGGATGTTGAATTCCTGGCGACTCCGCCGTACCACGGCTGTATTGAAAACTACATCGCATTCCCTGAGAATATGTGCTTTAAGCTCCCGGACAATATCTCCACCAAGGAAGGCGCCCTGGTCGAGCCGCTGTCTGTCGGTATGCATGCCGCAAAACAGGGGCGGGTCACTCTGGGCAGCTCGGTCGTGATTCTGGGCGCGGGCTGCATCGGCCTGTGCACCCTCCTCGCCTGCAAGGCTTTTGGTGCAACCGATATCACCGTTGTCGACGTGATTCCGAAGCGCCTCGATTTCGCCATGAAGCTCGGCGCGACCCGGGTGATCAACGGCAAGGACGTCAACGCTGTTGAAGAGATCGACAAAATCACCGGAAATGCCGGCGTCGATATCGTCATCGAGACGGCAGGCTCTCCGATTACCATCGGGCAGACCCCTTACATGGTCAAACGCGGCGGAACCATCGTTCTGGTCGGCATGGCCCCGAAGGATATTATCGAGTTCAACTTTGCCAAAATCATGGCGAAGGAAGCCGAAATCCAGTCTGTCTTCCGTTACAGAAATATTTATCCGATGGCGATCAAGGCAATTTCCAAAGGATTGATCGATGTGTCCGGGATCGTCACCCATGAGTTTACCTTCGACGAGACGGCGAAGGCGTTTGATTTTGCCATTCACAACAAAAATGATGTGGTAAAAGCGGTGATCAAGATCGACTAGCCCAGACCGCTCCAAATAAACAGTTGAGGTGTATCAGATGCGTTATTTGTTAGGTGTTGACCTCGGTACCTCCGGTACCAAAACAGTCCTCTTCGATGAGGCTGGAAAGGCGATTTGCTCTAAAACGATCGAATATCCCATGTATCAGCCCCAGAACGGCTGGGCGGAACAGGACCCGGCCGACTGGTGGAATGCGACCCGCGACGGTATTAAACACTGTGTTTCGGCC
>JAAWBP010000100.1 GCA_022792755.1 Oscillospiraceae bacterium
CTCCCTCCTGACCGGGCAGTATGAAAACCCGAACCAGTTGATGCCGCGGGACAAAAAGGTCTGCCTCGCCGTTAGCCGGATGTTCCAGGACACCGCTTCCGAAGTTTACGGCATCTCCCTTTCAAAGCGCTGTTTCTGGCGGGCGATCCGCTGTATGCGGCTGGTGGAGCGGTTTTTAAAGTCGAAGCGGGGGATCAAACGAAAATTTCTCGTCCGGGTGGAACGGCTTTTCTGCCGATACTCCATGTACGACGCCATGTCCCACTCAAAGGATTTAAAGGGGCTGGAGGATCCGTTAAACCGCCGACGGGGAGAATGGATCTCCCCTGTGGATGGTACTTCCCATACCGAAACCTTTGAGGAACTTTTCGCCGCGGGACTCGGCCGGGCAGCGGAGGCCGTCCGGCTGCTGCAAAGCGGCGCGCCTGCCTGTGACGTCACGAACGGCGCGGGTTTCGACGGGACAAAAGAAACGGTCACATAAATTTGATATCCGCGCTCCGAAGGGTGGCGCGGCATTGCCGACGAACGAAGTGAGGAGAATGATTTCCCATGGATCAAATGACCCACTGCTGCGCATGCGGCACAAAGCTCATCCTGAAGGACTGCCCCCATGAGGGGATGATCCCCTACTGTGAGCAGTGCGGGGAGTTCCGGTTCCCCATCTTCAGCACGGCTATCAGCACAGCTGTCCTCAACCCCACGCAGGACAAAATCCTGCTGATTAAGCAGTACGGGCGGGATTTTTACATCCTCCTCGCCGGGTATATCAACAAGGGGGAGAGCGCGGAAGAGGCGCTCGTCCGGGAGGTGGAGGAAGAGGTCGCCCTCCATGTCACCGACTGCCGGCTGATGAAGACCTCTTATTTCAAGCCCTCCAACACCTTGATGATCAACTTCGTCTCGGTGGCGGACAGCGATGATCTGTCCCATATCACCGACGAGGTGGACGAGGCCGCCTGGTTCACATTTGACGAAGCGCTTGAGAATATTGTACACGATTCCCTGGCGGAAATCTTTTTGAAGAATATTGTGCGCCAGCTCAAGGGCGGGCTCCGGCTCGGCTGAAATGGCTCCGCCGCGGGGAGGGGCGGCGACTCCCGCCAAAAGCGCCGCAAATTTGACGAAAAAGGATGGAATGATGATGACGCGACTTCCCAGAAGCACCCCGCGCGCGGAGGGGGTAGACCCGAAAGCGGTCTATGACCTGCTCCGGTACTATGACGAACACCAGACCGGCGTCCACTCGATTATGATCCTGCGGCACGACAAGGTAATCGCCGAAGGGTGGTGGGCGCCCTACCGCCCGGAATTCCCGAACATGCTCTTTTCCATGAGCAAAAGCTTCACCTCAACCGCCGTCGGTTTCGCGGTGCAGGAGGGGCTTTTGAAGATCGAAGACCGGCTGCTCAGCTTTTTCCCGGACGTCCTCCCCGAAGGGGCCGAGCCCTGCCGCTATATGAAAGAGCTGACCATCCGGGACGTCCTGCGGATGGCGACCGGGCATGCCGCCGAGCCGTCGATCCAAAAAGAGGGGGAGGAGCGGTGGATCTTCCAGTTCCTTTCCTCCTACATTGAAAAGGAGCCGGGGAGCCACTACCTCTACAACACGGCGGGAACCTACATGCTTTCGGCGGTTGTCCAGAAGTTGACCGGGATGACGGTCGAGGAATACCTGACGCCCCGGCTTTTCGAGCCGCTGGGGTTTGGGAGCCATCGGTGGGAGAAGAGCCCGGAGGGGGTGACGGCCGGCGGCTTCGGCCTCAACCTCTGCACTGAGGATGTGGCGAAATTCGGCGTCTTTCTCCGGAACCGGGGGAGCTTCGGCGGAAAGCAGCTCCTCTCCCCCGGCTGGATCGACGAGGCGACCGCAAAGCAGATGGAATACACCGAGCACATGAACATCGACAGCCGGCAGGGGTACGGCTACCAGTTCTGGCGCTGCCAGCCGGCGCAGTCCTACCGCGCGGCCGGAGCCTTCGCCCAGTTCTGCATCGTTTTGCCGGAGCAGGAGATGGTGGTCGCCGTCACCTCCGGTGCACAGGACACCCAGCCGGTTCTGACCGCCCTGTGGGAGATCCTTCTCCCCGGTGTCGGCAGGATCGCGCCCGAAGGGGAGAGGATGCCGGACACAGCGCTCGAAGGCCTGTCCCGCTCCCTGACGATGCCTCTGGTGCAGGGGCAAAACGACGCGCCCGGAAAGCGTTTCTGGAACCGAGCTTACCAGATTTCCGGCAACGTTCTGGGATGGGAGCGGATCGAATTCACCGGGGGCGCGGCGCCTTCGATGAAGGTGATGATCGATGGTGTCGAATCCACCGTCCCCCTCGGCTGCGGCGAGTGGAAGGATTCCGTCCTCAACACGCCCAGCCTCGCCGACCCGCGGCCCTTCCGCCCGGCGGTTCCGACCGACAATATGGTGTCCTGCTGCTGCGGCTGGACGGCGGACGACGTCTTTGAAGTGCGGGTGATCTACAACCAGACCCCCTTCGACGACCGGCTGGAATTCTTCTTCGACGAATACGGGTTCCGGCTCCGGCATCGGAGAAAGACCGGGTTCCATCTGGTGGATGAAACCTACTTCGGCCGCCCTGCGCTGGAGACGGCTCCGCAGGAAAAACAGGTGGCGGCCCCGAAAGCGGAATTCAGATTCTAATGAATTCCCCGGGAAGGAGAAAACGATGACCGATTTTTTAGCGCTTGTCCGCACGCGGCAGAGCTGCCGCGCCTTTGATTCCCGCCCGGTGGAGCGGGAAAAGATCGTTTCCTGCCTGGAGGCGGCGCGGCTTTCCCCCTCCGGCTGCAACAGCCAGCCCTGGCATTACACCGTAACCGACGATCCCGCGCTGACAGAGCAGATTGCGGCCGCGGTGCAGGGCTTGGGGCTCAACCGGTTTGCCTTCCAGGTTCCTGCCTTCGCCGTCGTGACCGAAGAGAAGGCAGAGCTGCTCACCCGGCTGGCCGAACGGATGGACAGCCAGACCTTCGCCCAGATCGACATCGGCCTTTCAGCGGCGCACTTCGTTCTGGAAGCGGCGGAACAAGGGCTGGGCACCTGCATCCTCGGCTGGTTTGACGAGGAAAAGCTCAAGCAGATCTTCCGCATCCCGCAGGAGAGGAAAATCCGGCTGGTGATCTGCATCGGCTATCCGGCAGAAAAAGAACCGCGCCAAAAGCTCCGGAAGCCGCTGGAAGAGATTTCCGAATGGGTGGGGGGAGGGCCTTCCCTATGACCGAATATCTGGATATTTTAAACGAGCAGGGTGAAAAAGTCGGAACTGCACCCCGTTCTGAAGCACATGCCAAGGGGCTGCTCCACCGGGTGGCGCACTGCTGGGTCGTCTCCCGCCGGGGGGACGGCGTCTGGGTCTGGTTCCAGCAACGGGCCCGCGATAAAGCGGATTTCCCATGCTATTACGACATCGCTGTCGGCGGGCATGTCGGCGCGGGAGAAAAGCCGCTCGAGGCGATGGTGCGGGAGATCCGGGAGGAGATCGGCCTCACCGTTCCGCCAAAGGATCTGCTTTACCTCGGTGCGTTCCGGGACGATATCCTCCTCCCCGGTTTTGACGACCGGGAGCTCGCCGAAGTGTTCCTTTACCTCCACCCCGCGCCTGACTTCCGGATCGGTGAAGAGGTGGAGCGGATGATCCGTCTGCCACAGGAATCGCTTCTGCGGAAATCGGAGGAACCGGTGACCGCTTACACCGTTTCGGGGGAGCCCGTCGTGATCCGGCCGGAGGAATGGTGCCGCCACGACGGGGAGATCGAGCGCTTTCTTCTCCCAGCCTTTCAATAGGATAAAACAGGATCAGGGCGGGGACGAATTCATTCGTTCCCGCCCTGATCTTGTCCGTTTTATCGGACACCTATTTTGATATACTGCCGTCAAATCAGGAAATAGGCGTTAAACACCTGAAAGGATGGTTATGATGGCAGGATACCGTTTGATTACCGTTGGAGGGCATATCGAGGTTTACTCTCCGGAA
>JAAWBP010000101.1 GCA_022792755.1 Oscillospiraceae bacterium
GGATCGGGGCCGGGCAGCAGTCCAGAATCCACTGCACCCGCTTGGCCGGAAACAAGGCGGACATCTGGTTTTTACGGCAGCATCCCAAGGTTCTGACACTCCCCTTCCGCGCGGATATCCGGCGCCCTGACCGCGACAACACCATCGACGTCTATATCTCGGACGACGACGTGGATGTTTTGGCTGACGGCGTGTGGGAAACCTTCTTCACCGAAAAGCCGGAACCGCTTTCCAGAGAGGAAAAACGCGCCTGGCTCGACACGATGTCCGAAGTCGCCCTCGGCTCCGACGCGTTCTTCCCGTTCGGCGACAACATCGAACGCGCCCACCGCAGCGGCGTGCGCTATATCGCACAGCCCGGCGGCTCGATCAGGGACGACAATGTGATCGAAGCGTGCAACAAGCACGGCATCGCGATGGCGTTTACCGGGATCCGTCTGTTCCATCATTGATTTTTTAAAGGGGCGTTTTTAATGAAGGTTTTGGTCGTCGGCGGCGGCGGGCGGGAGCACGCCATTATCCGCAAGCTGAAAGAAAATAAAGGGATCGAAAAAATTTACTGTGCGCCCGGTAACGGCGGGATTTCATATGACGCTGAATGTGTCAATATCAAAGCGGTCGATGTAGAGGGCATGGTGTCGTTTGCCAAAAAAGCCAGCATCGATTTTGCTGTTGTCACCCCGGACGATCCGCTCGTCCTCGGGATGGCGGATGCGCTGGAAGAGGCTGGAATCAAAGCGTTCGGCCCCAGCAAGCTCGCGGCCCGGATCGAAGGGAGCAAGGTTTTTTCGAAAAACCTGATGAAAAAGTACGGAATCCCGACCGCGAAATACGAGGTGTTTTCCAAAGCGGAGGATGCGATCCGATATATCGAGGCGGAAAACACCTATCCCGCTGTCATCAAGGCGGACGGGCTGGCGCTTGGAAAAGGGGTGGTGATCGCCCAGAACTTGGAGGAAGCCAAAGCCGCTGTCCATTCGATCATGGAGGATAAAATCTTTGGGGCCAGCGGGAACGAGATCGTCGTTGAGGAATTCCTCACTGGGCCAGAGGTCTCCGTCCTGGCTTTTACCGACTCCAAAACGGTTGTTCCGATGGTCTCCTCTATGGATCACAAACGCGCCTTAGACGACGACCGGGGCCTGAACACCGGGGGAATGGGTACAATCGCTCCCAATCCCTGCTACACGCCGGTTCACGCCAAAGAAGCGATGGATCAAATTTTCCTCCCCACCATCCGCGCAATGATCGCCGAGGGCTGTCCCTTCAAGGGTTGTCTCTATTTCGGGCTGATGATCACCCCGAACGGCATCAAGGTCATCGAATACAACTGCCGGTTTGGAGACCCTGAAACGCAGGTCGTTCTTCCGCTTCTCAAAACCGATCTGTTTACAATCTTTCAGGCGGTTCGGAATGAGACCCTTTCCGATCTTGAGATTGAATGGAAAGATGAGGCGGCTGCCTGTGTCGTCATGGCTTCGGGGGGATATCCGCAGAAATACGAAACCGGCTATGAAATCGAGGGATTGGACAAGGCTGGTCAAAGCTCCCTTGCCACTGTTTATCACGCCGGGACAAAGAGATCCGATGGAAAAATCGTCACTTCCGGCGGGCGGGTCTTAGGGATTACTTCAACCGCTTCAACTTTAAAAGAAGCGCTCGAAAAATCCTATCGGGCTGCTGAAACGATTCATTTTGAAAAGGCGCATTATCGAAAAGATATCGGAGCGAAGGCGCTGTAATCTTTTTAAAGGTTTATATGAAAAGCCCGGGCACAATGCCCGGGCTTTTTGACGCGAATTCCTCTGAATCCATTACAACTGCTTATTTCTGCCGCCTTCTTGTATTTCAAAATATCAAGTGTTTAGCTTGTCGTCGAGCCAGCTGTAGGCGGTATCCTTTTCGGTATCGTTCAATTTATGCCCGTCGTCGAATCGAACCGATTTAAAATTCCGGCTTTGCCGGTTGGCCTCTTCGATTTTGTCGATACCGTCCAGTGGAAAATGTGCTTCATCTCTCAGGCCGCTGGTGATCATCAGCGCCCGGGGGCTGATCTCTTTGATGACTTCGTCCATATCGCAGACATTCCCCAGCCCTGGAACGTACAAAGCGAAACAGTGCAGGACTCTGTGGTCGAAGATCGAAGCGACGCTGCCGACACCGCAGGACGACACGGCGGCCTTGATCCGTTTATCGTACCAGGTGATCCAAACCGTCTCCTGCCCTCCGAGCGAATGCCCGATTGCCCCGATCCGGTTCGTATCGACATAATCTAAGGCTTCGAGGACGTCCAAGGCAACGGAAAGGTCGTGGAGATATTTGGTCTGGAGGCAGCTGCCGTATTGAACCCGTTTTAAAAATTCATACCGCTCATAGTCACTTTGACCCGCCTTACTGTCATTGAACCTCTCTTCGATCCTGCTTTCAAAGCAGAGCAGATCGGGGGCGATCACCACATACCCCCTTTTTACTAAATCCAGGCCATACGAAAACATCGGGTCGCCTGCCAAGCCCACGACCTCCGATTTTCCCAAATGCCATTTCCCCGCATGCTGGTGAATCGCAAGAACAGCCGGATTTTTCCCTTTCAGATTGTGGGGCACCAACAGGTAGCTTTGCACCCTCTCGCCCGACTCTGTCTGATACTCTATCAGCTGCCGGGTGTAATCGCCGCAATCCTCTTCGCTGATCTTTTTTAACTCCAGATCGCATTTTTCAGGGAAGCGTCCCAGGCATTTCATTATTTGCTCTCTCATTTTTTCCTCCACTGCTGCATTTTAAGATCGTGTGTTTTTATATCGACGGGAAATCCATTTCGTCCTCAAAATCTACATCTGAGGCATCGGCGCTTGATAATATCCCAACTTATGAAAGTTGTACCACTCGGTAATTTTTTCCTCCGGAGCGGCCTTTAACGCAAGCAGCACCTCCCTTGCAAACTCCAGGGCCGCCGTGCCGTTTGCAGTGACAATGGTTTGATCCCGCACCGCCTGCTCCATGATATAGTTTTTCTCTCCAGTGTAGGCGTCGCCAGCCCACCGCTTTAAATCGTCCAAGTCGTTGCTGGTATGTTTTACATGATTCAAAGCGCCGACCGTCCCCAAAAAGCCGGACGCATCACAAATGCCGCCCAAAATCCTTCCGCTTTCCAAGCACTGCCTCACCAGAGGCTCCACCTGTCGGGCAGTTTCACCTCTCCAGGTCATTCCGCCGATCAAAATCAATGCTTCATAATCTGCCGGGACAGATGAGGTATCATAATCAGGCAGCAAACGAAACCCGCCAATCGACCGCACACCCGCCTTCTCCGGTGAAACCGTCCTTACCTGATAGTTTCCCTGGCCCAGCATGTAAAGTGCTGAGGACAGATAAGCGGCTTCCCAGTCCGCATACTGCTCCAGCAAAACGAACAAGACCGTCTTTTTCATATAAAAATTTTCCCTTTCTCAAAATACGCCTATCAATACCATTCGAAGTTTCTATAGATTACTCCTATAAAATCACGTATAATAATCGCTCTGCGGTTCTTATTGCCGAAGGTAACAAGGTTCCCGGGACCCACCAGCAATCTCTGATTGCGTCTGTGGGTGAAAATATTATTGCGAAGCCATAAGCGTAGCAACAATGTTCTCGGGTACCCGTTCGAA
>JAAWBP010000102.1 GCA_022792755.1 Oscillospiraceae bacterium
CGGGAAATGAACCTTGTTATTGGTACCACCCGCGGATCGCGTATTGTTCAGCCGGGATCACCCGGCGCAGAGGCACGCCGCACCGCCTTGTAAAACCATGTCTGCACTTGTCAACCGGGGGTAACCTAGAGACTGGGAGAGCATTGGTGTGCGGCTTGTCCTGCTCGGTCACAGACGCGCCATGCTGTAGGATAAAACCTAAAAGTTAGCAAAACGCTAGTGTGCGTATTACCTTATTTGCGCTCCATCTACTCCATGTCCGCGTACCGTTCCTCCAGCACAAAAGGAGAGACCTGCCCGGCCGACAGTTCCTGCAATTCCTTTTCAAAGGCGGGCAGCCGGTCGGAGCGGATCAGCAGAACGAGCCGTACCTTTTCCCCAAAATCGCTTTCGAGAACCTGGATGTTGTACTGCGGCAGAAGGTAGGAAAGCTTTCCATAAAGTGCGTAATCCACCTCAGTTACAAAAGAGGTGCAGGGCGCCATGCGGAGGATTCCCCCCGCCGCAACCGCTAAACTGGCCCCGGTAGAATAGGCGCGGACCAGCCCGCCGGCCCCCAGCAGGACGCCGCCGAAATACCGGGTCACAACAGCGCAGACATCCACCAGCTCATTTCGGAGGAGCACCTCCAGGATCGGTGTCCCCGCCGTCCCCTGCGGCTCCCCGTCATCGGAATACCGCTTGATCTGCCCCTCCCGCAGGACATAAGCATAACAGTTGTGGTTCGCCTCCCGGTTGGACGCACGGACTTCCTCAATAAAGGCGATGGCCTCTTCCTCCGAGCCGACCGGTGCAATGTGACCGATAAACCGGGAGCGGCGCTCGATGAACTCGTCCTCTGCCCTCGCCCTGATTGTTTTATACTCCAAAAATCACACCACCCAGAAAAACAAAAGCGGTGAGCCTCAGGCGCACCGCTTTTTGCCGGATTATTTATCCATGTTGAAACGTCTCTTAAACCGATCAACACGTCCGCCAGTGTCTACCAGTTTCTGCTTGCCGGTGTAGAACGGGTGGCATTTCGAACAGATTTCAACCCTGATATCGCCCTTGGTGGAGCGCGTTTCAATCACATTGCCGCAGGCGCACCGGATGGTCGCAGCCTCGTACTTCGGATGGATTCCCTCTTTCACTTTCAGTCACCTCTTTTTTCACGAGTAAACCGCCGCCGCACAGTAAACCGTGCGCGGGGTTATCGATTAACTATGATAACACATCCAAGATTAAAATGCAAGCGTTTTTCATTTCTTCTTTTTACCAGGCCCAATCCCACAAGGATAGATGAAAACCACCCGCCCAGCACAGGCCGGCCGGTTTCCGCTCATCCCAACCTTTAATTCCTCAGGCGAGCAGGCCGGTAAAATCGTCCGCCAGCTTTTTCTGGAGCGCCTTGGCTTCTTCTTCGGATGCGGCGGTCGTGGTGTAATAAACCTTGATCTTCGGCTCGGTTCCGGACGGGCGGATAATCACGCCGGCACCCTGCTCCATCTCAAAGACCAGCACATCGGACTTCGGCAGGGTGAGCACCGTCTCCTCCCCGGTGACCAGGTCGGTTTCTTTAGAAGCCTTATAGTCTGCAAATTTCAGCACCTTCAGCCCGCCGATCTCTTTGGGCGCATTTTCACGGGTGCGCGCCATGATTTCCGCCATCTTTTCCATCCCGGCGGCCCCTTCAAAGCCAAAGTTCCCGATGCAGTTGTAGTAATAGCCGTACTTCTTATAAATCCCGCGGAAGGCATCCAGTAGGCTGATCCCCTTGGATTTATAGAAAGCCGCAGCCTCGCAGATCAACATCGAGGCGACAACCGCGTCCTTGTCGCGGACATAAGTACCGCTCAGATAACCGTAGCTCTCCTCAAAGCCAAAGAGATAACGGCTGCTCTCGCCCTTTTCCTCCAGCAGGCCGATCTGCTCCCCAATGTACTTGAACCCTGTCAGAACATTGATCAGTTCTACGCCGTAGTCGGCGGCGATTTTGTCCGCGAGCTTGGTGCTGACGATGGTCTTCACCGCGATCGGCTTTTCCGGCATCGTCCCCATCGCCTGACGCTCCCGGCAGATGTACTCAAGCAGCAGCGCGCCGACTTCGTTTCCGGTGATCAGGACATACTCCCCGTTTTCGTCCGGCACCGCAATCCCCATCCGGTCTGCATCCGGGTCGGTCGCGAGCAGAAGGTCGGGCTTGACAGCAGCGCAGTCGCGCAGGCCGAGGGTCAAAGCTTCCTTGATTTCCGGATTCGGGAAAGGGCAGGTCGGGAATTCGCCGTCCGGCTTCTCCTGCTCCTTGACCACGTGGACGTCCTTGACGCCGATCCTGTCCAAAATCTTCCGGACGGGCTTATTCCCCGCCCCGTTGAGCGGTGTGTAAACCACACGGAGGCCGGCGTCCGGGATCAGCTCCGGATGGATGCTCTGCGCCTGGACGCAGTCAAGGTATTTTTCGAGCACCGTCTCCGGGATATACTCCACGTTCCCAGCCTCGACAGCGGCATCGAAGTCCACCAGGCGGGGATCTGTGAACAGATCCAGCTTGTTGATCCGCTCCAGAACCGCATCGGCGGCCTCATTGGTCATCTGGCAGCCGTCCGATCCATAGACCTTATAACCGTTGTATTTTGCCGGATTATGGCTGGCCGTCACCATGATGCCCGCGTTGCAGTGAAGCTCCCGGGTGGCGAAGGACAGGCAGGGAACCGGGTGCAGCTCCTTATAAAGGTGGACATGAATGTCATTCGCCGCCAACACCCGGGCAGCCTCCCTGGCGAAGACGTCCGACTTGATCCGGCTGTCGTAGCTGATAGCAACCGAAGGGTCTTTGAAAGCAGAGTTGAGATATTCGGCAAGCCCTTGGGTCGCGCGGCGAATGGTGTAGATATTCATCCGGTTGGTTCCGGCCCCAATGACGCCCCGCAGGCCGGCCGTTCCGAATTCAAGGTCGCGGTAGAACCGGTCTTTGACCGCTTCGTCGTCACCGTTGATCGCGGCGAGCTCCTCGGCGAGATCGCTGTCCTCCAAAGACTGCGCAAGCCAGTGTTTGTACTTTAGGTATTCCGACATAACAGTTCCCCCATCCTAATTAATTATGATCGTTGCTCCTTACGGAGTTACATACTCCTCAAGCTGCAAAGCCGTCAAAGCCCGCAGCAGCGCATCCTTCGAGGACGCATCGGTGATTATGGGAAGAAGCCTCTCGGCGCCGGGGATCTTCGCCTGGTAAGCGCTCAGAATCTGCCTGGCCGCCTGTTCAGGCTCCGCGAAATCCACTGCGGTGTCGCCGATGGTCAAACGGCCTCCAAACGCGGAAAGGTCGAGCTCAGGAGCGGCGTTTTTCACCGCCAGACCGGACGGATCCCCGCCGAACCAGGATTCGTTCACGCCAAAGGCGGCGGAAATCGGGTAGGAGATAAAGACCTTCGCATCGCTCTTCTCCGCTTCTGCTTCACAGCGCGCGATAAAGCTGTTCAGCGCCTGCTGCTGGCTCACACCCTCCGCCTCGCTCCCCATGTTGGCGTAGGAAAGGGTGCGGACTTCCGGAAACTCCACCTTATGCCAGAGGACGACTTCGAATCCTTTAGAAACCAGCTCATTCTGCAAGGCGATCAGATAATCGCAGGCCGCCTGTTTATAAGGATTAAGCCAAGGTTTTCCGCCACTGTTAACAGCATTGTCCCACCAGGCGGAGTTGGTATTCCCGTAGAGATAGCCGTTGTTCCGCGCAGTAGACGGCGCTGTCTTATCCATAAACGCACTGAGCTTGACGACCGGTGTCAGCCCAGCGTCTTTGATCGTTTCAACGATCGGGGCGATTTCAACCGCGTTTTCAGAAACCGCTCCATACTCCTCCGCCTGCGCGACAGAGGAACGATACCAAAGCGTACCGGCCGTATCCTTGAGCTCTAAAACTACAGCGTTTGCACCGCCCGACTTGGCAGAGCTCAGGAAAGAGGAAAGCGCCGCCGGATCGCCGGCCGTCGCGACTGGGAGGTTCACTGCCTGAAGGGTCTGTTTCTCGGCCTGCGTACCATTGCCGGAAGAGTCGTACGAAGAAGAGGAACCGCTGCTGTTAACACTGCTGATACTCGGGACGGAGCTCGAATCGTCAGAAGGGATCGACGGCTCGATCCGGCCGTTGATAAAATCCATAAAAGGCCCCGCCACACTGTAGCCGACAAATGCCACCGCAGCGATGACAACCACGAATCCCGCGATTTTTAAAACCTTTTTCCCCGTACCGCCCCGGCGCCGGTAAAGCTTATTATAACGCTTGATCTTCCTTGGCTTATTTCTCATCGAAACACCACCCTTGTTTTTCTTCAGATTTCTCAAAAGGGAAGCTGATGCCCCACCAGGCCGTAAAACGCCAGAGACAACAGCCCGATGTAAATCAACAGTACAGGGAAACCCCTGAACGCTTTGGGAATGGCGGCGCTGTACAAGTAATCGTACGCCACTGAAATGAAGAAGGTTGCCAGCGTAAAGCCGACGCCGACCCCCAATCCAAACCCGATCGAAGAGCTGAAGGTCATCTGCTCCCCCGCCACCAACAAAAGTGTGCCCAAAACCACGCAATTAAACGCGCTGATATGCACCATCGGCTTCACTTCGTCCTTGATCCGC
>JAAWBP010000004.1 GCA_022792755.1 Oscillospiraceae bacterium
AGGGTGAGCTTTCCCCGTTGCCCGCAGAGGATTAGGCTTTTTGGCATCTCATAGCTCACCGTCACCACTTCGAGCTCCTGGTTTGCCCGGCGGAGAAACTCCTTGGTAAAACGGGAGGTCGAGGTATTTTCCAGGTCGAAGATCCCAATAACGTCTTTTGACCGGACGACGACATCCTGTCCCAGATGAAGATACATCGTTTCCTCCCATCCTTTCACTGATTTTTATATCGGGGCAGCAGCCCCGTCCCTCTAACGGCCGGGGAACTGAAGCAAGCATCTTTGCCGTATTTCGGACAAATCAATCGCAATACCTAGGAGGAGAATCCTCCGCGGAGATCCTTCCATCCTCCACCCGGTAGATGCTCCCGCTTTTGAGCCGGAGGGTGTTCGACACATCGCAGCAGGTGAGGAAGACCTGCTGGTTTTCCAAATGGTTGAGGATATAGTCCTGCCGGGATGGGTCAAGCTCGCTCATCACGTCGTCGAGCAGCATCACCGGGCTCTCCCCGGTCACATGCCGCAATAGCTCGCTTTCCCCCAGTTTGAGGGCCAGGACACAGCTCCTCTGCTGCCCCTGCGAGCCGTACTGCCGGGCGGGGAAGCCGTTGATCTTGACCTCAATGTCATCCCGGTGAACACCGACCGAGGTCGACCCGAGCTTTTTGTCTTCCTCCCGCTGTGTTGCCAACATGCCGGCATACCGGCCGACCGCTTCGTCAGTGTACCCACCGGCGTTTAATTCCTCTTCAAACACAGTCGAGCGGTATAGGAATTCCGCCTGTTCGGCTCCGCCTGCAATTCCCTCGTAAATCCTCCCGGCAAATCCGTTGAGCTTTTTGAGGTAATCCATCCGGAACCCGGTCAGGATCGTCCCGAGCTTCGCGAGCTGTTCATCCCAAAGGTCTACCGTCGCCTCCAGGGAGGGGTGGTTATATAAATCCTTGAGGAGTGCATTGCGCTGGATCAAAACCCGGTTGTATTGATTCAGATACTTCTGATAAACCGGTTTGATCTGTGCAATTGCGATGTCCAGAAACCGCCGCCGCTTTTCAGGGCCATCCTTGACAAAGGAAAGATCGGAGGGGGAAAAGACAACGGCATAATATCTCCCGGCAAATTCGGAAACGGTTTTCACCGGCACCTGGTTGAGATGGTTCTTCTTTCTTTCCCCCAGCATGAGCTGGGCGGTTTGGTCCCGCCCATTGCATTCGAAATTGACCTGAAGCCGGGCGCTCTGCTTCCCGAAGGCGATCATCTCCGCCTCCCGGGCGCCGCGGAAGCTGCGGTTGCCGGTGAACAGCCAGAGTGCCTCCATCAGGTTGGTCTTTCCCTGCGCGTTGTTTCCAAAGATGATGTTAATCCGCGGATCGGCCCGAAAAACAGGATCGGCTAAATTCCTGAAATTCTGGATCGACAGCTCGTCAACTCTCATGCTGTTTTATTTGGTAGCAGGTTTCAAATACGGCCACCTGGTCGCCGGGGCGGATCTTTTTCCCCCGCATTGTACAAACCTCTCCGTTGACCATGACATCGCCGCCCTGGATCAACTCCTTGGCCATCCCGCCCGTCTCAGCCGCCCCGGTGAATTTTAAAAGCTGGTCGAGCTTGATCTGTTCGGTGCGAATCATCACAAATTCAGTTTTCATCGGCTTTCACGCCCCTTTTTCCGGTCACTCTGACTTGAGCCGGACCGGCAGCACCAGGAAGGTGAACTGGTTCCCGGAAAGCGGGACGATCCGCATCGGCGCAAACGGCCCGTTTACCTGGATAACCACTTCGTCGGTTCCGGCGGCGCGGAGGGCTTCAGACATATATTTGTGGTTAAACCCGATGGTGACATCCTCCCCCTCGATCTCGACCGGGACATTGTCCACCACCTTCCCCAACGATGTGATGCAGGAGACGGCGATGTGCCCTTTTTCCA
The DNA here is from genome assembly GCA_022792755.1 of Oscillospiraceae bacterium. Classification (GTDB taxonomy): domain Bacteria; phylum Bacillota; class Clostridia; order Oscillospirales; family Ruminococcaceae; genus Metaruminococcus_A. The sequence goes on from JAAWBP010000004.1 coordinate 1,927, forward strand.
TTTTGGCGACGATCGGGCTTTTGATCCGGTCGGTGATGATAATCGAAGCGCGGTCAAGGCTCTCTCCAAATGCGCGGGTGTTCAGCCGCACTTTTGTTTTGCATTCCCCACCGATTGCGGCCTGATAATCCAAAAATTCACCTTCCAGCAGTCGGGAAATGATCTGGTAGCCTGAAATTTCAAAGATGATATGCTTCCGGCTCACCTTGATCAAAACCTCTTCGTCCTCTTCCTCCGATAGGAGCTTGATCACCTCGCTGAGGGTTTTCCCCGGGACGACGAAATGGAACTCCGCCTCTTCCTTGACTGGTTCGGTTCGAAGTGCCAAACGGTATCCATCGACCGAGACGACGTTGAGGACACCTTCCTTTAAGTCAAAGAGGGAACCGGTGTGCACCGGCGTATTTTCATTCTGCGCGACCGCAAAGAGGGTTTGTGCAATCATGTTCTTCAAAAGAGGCTGCGAGATGGTAAACCCGTTTTCGTCGTCGATTTCCGGGATGTCCGGATACTCTTCGGCGGAGGTTCCCAATATGGTGAATTCGGCATCCCCTCCCCGGATGACGGTAAGGAATTTATCGTCGATGTCGATGTCTATCTCCTCGCTCGGCATCCTGCGGAGGATATCCCCGAAAATTTTGGCGTTTAAAATGATTTTACCGGAGGAACCGTTTTGTATCTCGATTGTTTTGATAATTCCCAGCTCCAGATTATATCCGGTCAAGGTGAGGGAAGCTTCGTGGCAATCGAGCAGGATTCCTTCAAGCGCCTGGAGATTGGTTCGGCTTGAGACTGCAAGAGAGACGTTGTTGACAGCGTCTCTCAATAATTTTAGGTTGCAGGAGAATTTCATGAAAGGGCACCTCTGTTTTTTTAATGGGGGGCGTCATAATTCTTTTAGATCTTTCATAGAATAAAATGGAAGATCATTCTCATTTTTTCTTTTATATTTTATAGTAGTAGTAATAGGGGCTGTTGAATTGTTGAAATAGGCGTTTTCCGTCGAATTACACTGGATTTTTTCCCTTTGCGGCATTGGGGAATTTCTGTCGGAAAATTGTTTGGCTTGTGGAAACGCATCGCCGCTGTGTGAAAAGGGTGGAAAGAAAAGGGTTGAAAGTGAAAAAAAGAGGGGAAAACGAGGGGGAAATAAAAGAAAAAGGAAAAAAGCGTTTGACATTGGTTGAAAGGACAGATGGGATTTTTTGTGGAAAGATCAATTATCCCGGATATTTTTGATGATGTCCTCGACGACACCTTTATAATGAGGATCCTTTTTCATCGTCTTTTCAACGTCTTTGATGGCGTAGACGACGGTCGAATGGTCGCGGTTATTGAAGTGGACGCCGATTTCCTGCAAGGGGATCTGGGTGATTTCCCGTACGACGTAGATCGCGATCTTCCGGGCATTTGAAATCGGGGTGGTGCGCATCGGACCTTCGATATCCTCGGGGGCGATGCCGTAGGTTCTTCCCACCTCTTCGATGATCCGCTGGATGGTGACCGGGATTGGCTGGGTGTCGGTGAGGATGTCCTTAATGACGTGCTGGGCGACTGCAATCGACGGGCTGGAACCGGCGAGGAGCTTATAGGCCTTGATTTTTTTGACCGCACCCTCCAGCTGCCGGATGTTGTTTTTCAAGCGGTTTGCGATAAATTCAGCAACCTCTTCGGGGATATCTATATCCAACAGCTCGGCCTTCCTCCGGATGATGGCGATGCGCGTTTCGAAATCCGGGGTCGTGATGTCGGTGATCAAGCCGCTTTCGAACCGGGTGCGGAGCCGTTCCTCAAGGGTTTTGATATCCTTCGGCGGACGGTCGGAGGCCAGAACGATCTGCCGCCCGTTGCGGTGGAGCTCATTGAAGGTGTGGAAGAACTCCTCCTGCGTCCGTTCCTTGCCGGCGACGAACTGGATGTCGTCGACCAACAGGATTTCCGCATTCCGGTATTTGGTGTGGAACTGATTGGTCGTTTCGTTTTCGATCGCGGTGATAAATTCGTTGGTGAAGGATTCGCCGTTGACGTAGATGATATTGATATCGGGGTTGTTTTTCTGGATTTCATGACGGATCGCCATCAGCAGGTGGGTCTTGCCAAGCCCACTTGGGCCGTAGATAAAGAGAGGGTTGTAGCTCCCCGACTGCCTGGAAGCGACCGCCCTGCTCGCCGCAACGGCGAAGTTGTTGGACGAGCCGACAATGAAGGTGTCGAAGGTGTATTCGTAGTCGCCGTTGGGCATCGAATCGCTGACCGTTTTGCTGTCGAGCTCGACAAGGTTTTTTTCCCCTTTTTTCTGCTGATCGGCGCTTTCGGTCAGGATTTCGATCTTGACGTCGAAGCCCAGAACCTGGTTAAAGGATTTCGACAGCAATTTAAAGTACTTGTCTAAGATGATGTTTTTCTGAAATTCGCTTTTAATGAAGAGATAGGCGGTGTCATTTTCGAGCTTGACCGGTTCGAGAGGACTGATCCAGAGATTGAATGCCACGTCTGAAATGCCTTCGTGACAGGCATTTTTCACCAAATTGAACACCTGCATAAACGATTCCATTGTTAATACGACCTCCTATGGCAGAATAAAATTGAAAAGTTGTTGAAGAGAGGAAAAAAACGGTGAAAAGGATGTTGAAACTAAAGAAAAGCCGACCGGATCAAACCCGCCATCCTTTTCAAAAGCAGGCCTTCAAAAATGGGAAGCTAAAAAAAGGGGTGCTGCCCTGAGGCGTTCCGGCTGTTTCCACAAATGGTAAAACCCGAATATGCCGCGTTACAGGTCAAACCCCTTAAAAATAAGAATCATACTAGGAATCATTATAACAAATTTTGAATTATTTTTCAAGAGAAAAGCGGTTTTTGGCTCTTATATTATAATAGTATCAAATGTAGTGCTTCAAAAAAAGAAAAAAGAGGAGGTTATTGTCGGCAAAGTTTTTTAATGCGATCTTTGCAGGGGGAGAAGGCAGGAAATTTTAGAGGGAATCGAAAGAAAATGAAGGAAACTGCTTGACAATTTGCAGGAGTGATAATATACTTTTATGGTGAATGGCTTCGCAGTTTTTTAAAGCGTATCGCGTCTGTCGATTCATTTTGATGAAGCTTTGAGCGAAAGCAGAATGATTGCTGTTGCAAATAGGGAACAGTTCGAAAGGGGGAAATATTTCGTGAAGAGAACCTATCAGCCGAAGAAGCTCCAGAGAAAAAAGGAGCATGGGTTCCGCAAGAGAATGGCCACAAGGAACGGCCGCAAGGTTTTGGCCAGACGCCGCGCAAAGGGCAGAAAAGTTCTGACTTACTGATCCGGGTCGGCAGGCTTTTGGGGCCGTGCTTTTTGAGCCCGGCGCCAAAGTCTTTCTTTGATTTGATGTTTTTGGTGATTTGAAACGGATGAAAAAGCAAGACCACGCCGTAAAGTCCGTGGTCTTTGTTTTTATAGGGCAGGACGATGGAAATGGTTTCCTTAAAGCTGAATAAGGAATTTAAGCGCCTTTATTACAGGGGCCGGTTTAAGGGACATGCCCTGCTCGTGACCTATGTGATGAAAAACGGCCGGGGGGAAAACCGCGTCGGGATCACCACCGGGAAAAAGGTGGGGAAGGCGGTCGCTCGGAGCCGGGCGCGCCGGGTGATCCGGGCGGCCTGGCGGGAGGTTTCCCCCTCCTTTCCGGTCGGATACGACTTTGTTTTCGTCGCCCGTTCCGCAACCCCTGCCGCAAAGTCGGGGCAGGTGGCGCGGGTGATGAAGGGGCAGGTTTTGTCGATCCTCGGACAGCCCCGTAGGGGCGGACAGGGGAAGAGATGAAGCGGGCCGCCCTTTGGCTGATCCGTTTTTACCAGCGGTTTTTGTCGGGACTAAAGCCCCCGTGCTGCCGGTTTTACCCCACCTGCTCGCAGTACGCGCTCGAGGCGGTCGGGAGGTTTGGCTTTTTTCGGGGCGGGTATCTCGCCCTCAAGAGGATCCTCCGCTGCAATCCCCTTTTCAAAGGAGGGATCGACCCGGTTCCGGAGCGGTTTTCCTTTTTCAGAAAGAGGGAGGGATAAAGCCGTTTTCTTTGAGGCGGAAGCCCTTCTGCCGGGCGGGGGAAACCCCTTGGGGAGCGCGAAGTTCGATTGGAAAAAATGATGCCGTGTGGAATCTTCGTTTGGTTTTTTACGCGGCGTCTTGATCATATGATGTTCACCCCCTCGTTATCGGGGGATATGAATGGGAATTTTACAGATACGGGAGGTCGTATATGGATTTCAGTATTATTTTTGGGTATCCTCTCGGTTGGGTGATGTGGCTTTTTTACCAGGTGGTAAAAAACTACGGCATTGCGATTTTGCTGTTTACCCTTTTCACCAGGGTTTTGCTTTATCCCCTCGGTGTGAAGCAGATGAAATCTTCGGCCAGGATGGCGATCTTCCAGCCAAAGATTACGGCGCTGCAAAAGAAATATAAAAATAACAAGCAGAAGCTTCAGGAGGAGCAGATGAAGCTCTATGAGGAGGAAGGCTACAACCCGATGAGCGGATGCCTTCCGATGCTCATCCAGTTCCCGATCCTTTTCGGCTTGATCAACGTCATCTACAATCCGCTCACCCATATGCTCCGGATTTCGGACGACCTGATCGCCAGGGCTTTGGAGATCGCACAGGGGCTGGAGGGGTTCGTTCAGACAACCTCCCAGATCAGCATCATCAACGCGGTGAAGGCCGACCCCGGCGCGTTTTCCTCCCTTGGGGCGGACTTTGTCAATGCGGTTGAGAATTTCGACCTGAATTTCCTTGGTTTCAATATGGGTGAGGTCGCCCCGTTTGCCTGGGATTGGCTGGTCTTGATCCCGATCCTTTCGGGGGTCACCTCGATTTTGATGACCTTCATTTCGATGAAGTTCAGCTACACCAGCCGGGTGCAGGGCGCCCAGCAGATGAACGGGATGACCAAGGGCATGATGTTCATCATGCCGCTCTTCTCCCTTTTCTTTGCATTCCAGGTGCCGGTTGGCGTCGTCTACTACTGGATTCTAACCAACGTTTTCATGGCGCTGCAAACTTTGATTCTCTACAAGATTTATACGCCGGAAAAGATGGAGAAGGTTTTAGAAGAGGATAAAAAGAAAAAGAAGAAGAAGAAAACCTCCCGTTACCAGCAGGCGCTCAAGGCGGCGGCCCAGCAACAGCAGGGCAGGCAGCCGGATCTCGTCGAGGATGAAAACGGGATGGTGACCTATAAAGGCGAAGTCATTTCGAAGAAAGAGGCGAACCGCCGCCGCTTGGCGGAGGCGAGGCGCCGCGATGCTGAGAAATACGGCGAAGAATACAAAGAAGTTACGGATGACGATTTACGCTAATCCGAAAAGGAGGGCCTTCCCATGTTAGTTGAAGCAGTTGCAGCTGGAAAAACGGTCGCGGAGGCGACGGAATTGGCGGCGGCTCAGCTCGGCGTCCCGGTTTCTGCTGTCCAGACCGAAATTTTGGAGGAGCCGAAGCGTTCCCTGCTTGGAAAGATCAAGGGGGAAGCGAGGGTCAGGGTGTTCTATGAAAAAGAGGAACAGACCAAGATCCAGATTGCGAAGGAGTATATTAACACCATCCTGACGGCGATGGGGCTTTCCGGCTTTACCATCACCGAGTCGGGGGACGAAGACCACGCTGTCCTGAACATTGAAGGGGAAGGGCTGGGCGTGATCATCGGGCGCAGGGGGGAGACGCTGGACGCGATCCAGTACCTCGCTTCCCTGGCGGCCAACCGTCTGGGCGGGGATTATTTCCGGATCACCGTCGACAGCGGGGATTACCGCAGCAAACGGGAGAAGACGCTGATCCATCTGGCCGAAAAGCTTTCGAAAACCGTTCTCCGCACCGGCCGGAGCTCTGCTCTCGAGCCGATGAACCCCTATGAGCGCCGGATCATCCACTCGGTGGTTTCGGGGATCGAAGGGGTGGTTTCGAAATCGGTTGGGGAGGAACCGAACCGCAAGGTCGTGATTTCTTCCACCAATCCCAGGAGGCAGGATTCCCGCCGTCCCCGGGGCGGAAACGACCGGAACGACCGGAACGACCGCCGCCGCTACGACAGCCGCAGGAGGGACGAGGATGTGCCTCTCAAGAGGATGAATCTCTCCAAGGTGGGGCAGACCTCTTACGAAGCGGAGTATATCAAGGCGGAGAAGACCGAGCGCGAGAAAAAGGCCAAGCTGTATGAAAAAATAGAACTTTGATTATGGAATCAGAGGCAGGAAGCCGTCAAATGGCCGGGAGGCGTTTGGCGGCTTTTTTACGGAAAGGAGTTCATCGACCCAATGATGCAAAACGATACCATTGCAGCCATCGCCACCCCAAACGCCGCGGGCGGCATCTCTATGATCCGGATTTCCGGGCCGAAGGCAGTCCAGATAGCGGACAAAATTTTCCAACCGCTTTCCGGGCAGCCGCTCAGTGAACGGAAGGGCTATACCGGCGCTTATGGAACAGCTTACGATGAGCAGGGCGAGATCGACAACCTCATCGCCTTTGTCTACCGTGCGCCGAAAAGCTACACCGGGGAAGAGGTGGTCGAGCTTTCCTGTCACGGGGGGATCATCGTCACCCGCCGGCTGCTCCGGGCGGTGCTGGATGCCGGCGCGCGGCTGGCGGATCCGGGGGAATTCACCAAACGGGCCTTTTTGAATGGAAAGATGACCTTGACCCAGGCGGAATCGGTGATGGATTTGGTCAACTCCCAGAGCGAACAGGCCGCCCGCTGTGCTGTTGCCGCACTGGACGGCGCGCTCTACCGCCGGATCGCGGAGATTAGGGAGCGGCTGGTTGCCCAAACCGCCCATATCACCGCATGGATCGACTTCCCGGAGGAGGACGTCGACGCGGTCAAGCTCTCTTTTTTGCGGGGGGAGCTGCTGGAGATCGAGGGAGAGCTCAAGGAGCTGATCCGCACATTTGACGTGGGAAAGGTGATCCACATGGGGGTCAACACCGCCATTGTCGGGCGGCCGAACGTGGGGAAATCCACCTTGATGAATCTTTTGGCGGGCTGCGAGAAGAGCATTGTCACCGACATGGCCGGGACGACCCGGGATGTGGTCGAGGAGACGGTCAACCTCGGGGACGTCGTCCTCCGGCTGGCCGACACGGCGGGGATCCGGCGGACAAAGAACGCAGTGGAACTTGCGGGGATCGACCGGGCAAAAAAGCGGATCGCCGAAGCAGATCTGGTCCTGCTGGTTCTCGACGCGTCGGAGGAGCTCGACGGTGAGGATATCGAGCTGATGAGGGTCGTCCGGGCCAAGCCCTCCGTCCTGGTGGCGAACAAGGCCGACTTGGGGATCAGGATCGACCTGGATTATATCAAGCGGGATTTTCCCCATCACCTGGTTCTCTCCGCAAAGGAGGCGCGTTCGGTTGAGGCCCTCAACCGGGAGATCGGCAGCTTGATGAACCTGACCAATCTGGATACCAACCAGCCGATCCTGGCAAACGAGAGGCAGCGCGCTTGTGCGGCGGCGGCGCTCAACCAGATCGAAGCGGCCCTCGACGCCCTTTCCTTTGGGATGACCCTCGATGCGGTCAATCTATTGATTGAGGATGCGATCGATTCCCTTTTGCAGCTGACAGGGGAGTCGGTTTCGGAGGTTGTGGTAGACGAAGTCTTTTCCCGTTTCTGTGTGGGGAAATAATCAACAGGAAGAGAATAAAAAGTTGAAAAGAAAAGGAGGGAAAATAGATGTCCTACTATCTGGGTGAATACGATGTTGCGGTGGTTGGCGCGGGCCATGCTGGATGTGAAGCTGCTCTGGCGGCTGCGAGACTTGGGGTGAAAACCGCCTTGTTTACCATTTCGCTGGATGGGATCGCAAACATGCCCTGCAATCCCTCGATCGGCGGGACGGCAAAGGGGCATATTGTCAAGGAGATCGACGCGCTGGGCGGCGAGATGGGACGGTCGGCTGATGCGACCTTTTTGCAGAGCCGGATGCTCAACCTGGGGAAGGGGCCTGCTGTCCACAGCCTGCGGGTGCAGGCCGACCGGGTGGCTTACCACACCCTGATGAAGCGGACGCTGGAGCAGCAGCCCGGCCTGGAAATCCGGCAGGGCGAAGTGGTCGATATCCGGCTGAACGGGGAGGGAGCAGTCACTGAAATCGAGACGGCGCTCGGCGCGGTTTACAAAGTCCGGGCAGTCATCCTTGCGAGCGGAACCTATCTCAGCGGGAAGATCCATGTGGGGGAGGTCTCCTACACCGCGGGGCCGGACGGCTCGCTTGCCGCTCTGGGGCTGAGTGAAAACCTCCGCCGGATCGGGGTGGAGCTCCGCCGTTTCAAAACCGGCACTCCCGCCCGTGTCCACCGGAGGAGCATCGACTTTTCCAAGCTTGAGCGGCAGGAGGGGGATGAGCGGATCGTCCCCTTTTCCGCCGACACCGAGGGGGTGCTGAAAAACAAGGTCGCCTGCTATATCGCCTACACCAACGCCGAAACCCATCGGGTGATCCTCGAAAATCTCCATCGATCCCCCCTCTACAGCGGGCGGATCGAGGGGATCGGGCCGCGGTACTGCCCGAGCATCGAGGACAAGATCGTCCGCTTTTCGGATAAGCCCCGCCACCAGCTCTTCATCGAGCCGATGGGGCTCGACACCGACGAGATGTATTTGCAGGGGATGTCCTCCTCTTTGCCGGAGGACGTCCAGCTCACCTTCCTGCGGACGATTGAAGGGTTGGAGCGGGTGGAGGTGATGCGCAGCGCCTACGCGATCGAGTACGATTGCTGTGACCCGACCCAGCTTCTCCCGACGCTGGAATTCAAGAAAATTTCCGGCCTTTACGGGGCAGGCCAGTTCAACGGAACCTCCGGCTATGAGGAGGCCGCGGGACAGGGGCTGATCGCCGGGATCAACGCTGCGCGGAAGATTCAGGGGAAGGAACCGGTCATCCTTGACCGGGCCAGCTCCTATATCGGGACACTGATTGACGACCTCGTGACGAAAGGTTGTATGGACCCCTACCGGATGATGACCTCCCGGAGCGAATACAGGCTGATCCTCCGGCAGGACAACGCCGATGAACGGCTGACCCCGCTGGGCTATGAGATCGGCTTGGTTGGAAAGAACCGGATGGAGAAGCTCGAGAAGAAACGCTCCGGGACAGAAAAGGAGCTGGCACGGCTGGAAAAACTCGTCCTGCCCCCGAGCGAAGCGCTCAACGCGCTCCTTGTTTCACGTGAAACATCCCCGCTGTCGACCGGGGTGCGGGCAGCCGAGCTGCTCAAGCGGCCGCAGATCGGCTATGCCGACCTCGCCCCTTTTGATCCCGCCCGCCCGGAGGTTTCCTATGAGGTAGCCGAGCAGGTGGAGATCCGGCTCAAATATGAGGGGTATATCAAACGCCAGCTCCAGCAGGTCAAACAGATGCGGAAGCTCGAGGGCCGTGCTCTGCCGGGGCAGGGATTCGACTATCAGGAGATCACCGGCCTCCGGCTCGAGGCGGTGGAAAAGCTCAACCAGATCCACCCGCTGAACATCGGGCAGGCGTCCCGGATTTCCGGGGTTTCCCCGGCGGACGTCACAGTCCTCTCGATCTGGATGGAAGGGGAGAGGAGGAAACGCTATGAGTGAGATGAAAGAGGAGCTCGTCCGGGCGGCGGGGATTCTGGAAATCCCCCTCACACCGGAACAGCTGGAGCAGTTCGAAACCTACTACCGCCTTCTCATCGAGTGGAATGGACGGGTCAACCTGACGGCGATCACCACCCCGAAGGAAGCGGCGGTCAAGCATTTTGCGGACAGCCTGCTTTTGACCAAGGCGGTTGAGCTCCCCCAGGGCGGAAAGCTGGCGGATATTGGGACGGGAGCGGGCTTTCCCTCGGTTCCGGCTGCAATCCTGCGGCCTGACCTCCGGCTGACACTGGTGGACAGCCTCAACAAGCGGATCCGTTTTCTGGAGGCGCTTTCTGCCGCCCTTGGACTGAATGCGGCCTGTCTCCACGGCAGGGCGGAGGAGCTTGGCCGGACAAAGCTGCGGGAAACGCAGCAGGTGGTCACAGCCCGGGCAGTTGCCCATCTTGGGACATTGGCGGAGTACTGCCTCCCCTTTGTCGAAGTCGGTGGGGTCTTTGCAGCGCTCAAGGGGCCAGAGATCGAGGAAGAACTGATGGAATCGGAGAAGGCCATCCGAATTTTGGGCGGGGAGCTGGAGGAAATCTGCCGCTTTACCCTGCCGGACGGAAGCCGGCGGAGTATCCTGCGGATCAGAAAAATATCGCAAACCCCGACAGGATATCCCCGCGCCTCTGTAAAAATAGCGAAATCCCCCATCAAATAAAAAACGCTCTGTCGAAGCGGCCCGGTTCAGCGCCTATTTTCCCGACGGAAAAAGGTGGCGTTTTGGCATCTGCTGTGTTATTCTGCTAATAAAGGATGGAACCCTCTTTGCGGTTCCTGCAAGAGCAGAAAGGAAGTGCAGGATGGCCAGCCTCTTTCAAAAGGAAAAGACGATCAACCGGGTCGTTTTGCTCAATGTTTCAGAAATCGAACCGAATCCGGCCCAGCCCAGGACGAGCTTCGATCCGGCAGCCCTCACCTCGCTTGCCGAGAGTATCCGGTGTAACGGAGTACTCCAGCCGATCACCGTCCGGAGGAATCGGAAAGGGCATTATGAGCTGATCGCCGGCGAGCGGCGGCTTCGCGCGTCGCAGATTGCCGGTCTGCCGCAGATTCCCGCGATCATTATGGAAACAGAGGAGAAGGATTCAGCGATCCTGGCACTGCTTGAAAATCTCCAGCGCCAGGACTTAAATTTCTTCGAGCAGGCGGCTGCCTTTTCCGCAGTGATCGTCGAGTGGAATATTACACAGGAGGAAGCGGCCGAGCGGCTTTCGATGGCGCAGTCCACTATCGCCAACAAAATCCGCCTGACCCGTATCCCGCTGGAACAGCAGGCCCGGATATTGGAAAGCGGCCTGACCGAACGCCATGCCCGCGCCCTTCTGCGGATCAAGGACGATAAGAAAAGGGGAGAGGCGATCGAGGAAATCATCCGCCGGAAGTACAACGTCAGCCAGACGGAGAAGTATATTGAAACCGTTCTCGAGGGCCGCACCAAAAAGATGCGGGTTCCGGTCGTCAAGGATGTCCGGATTTTCATGAACACCATCAACAAAGCGCTGGCGGTGATGAAGAGCGCCGGGATTCCGGCCGAGGCGGAGAAGAAGGAGGACAGCTCCTGCATCGAGTATATTGTGCGGATTCCGAAGGGATGACCGAAAAACGCCGCGTAAAGCGACAAGCCCG
>JAAWBP010000103.1 GCA_022792755.1 Oscillospiraceae bacterium
CTCAGAAAAAGTAATCGGCGTAAACCGCGATGGGAACACCCAGATGAACACAGGCGGCTGGACCGACCCACAAAAAGCGTCAGCCGATTAGCCGGCGCACTCTGTACTGGCTGTCCATCCCTCGGGCCAAATGGTGACGAATGAGGAAGCGGAGGCGGAAATCCGGGCAATCTTAGACAAGATGAACAACCTATATGACATTGTGACATTGACCAACGCCGAATACAACGAATATCTGGGCGCGCAGGCAATCCGGGTTCTTTCCAGCGTCTCTGTCAGTTCGTCGATCAATATGAACCTCTACATGACGATCATTGCGGTCTTCTTCCTGCTCATCGGCTGCGGCGGCGCCATTTTGCTGGGAAGGGCTGGGGATATCCTGGAGTACCTGTTCTTAAAGGACCGGCTGACCGGCTGTATGAACCGCTCCTCCTGCGACAAATACATCGAGAAATGGCAGGGAAAACCGCTCTCTACGGGGATGTGCTGCGTCAATATCCAGATCACCAATCAGCGCGATATGAATAGTATCTATGGCCGCGACCAGGTCGACCAGGCGATGAGGGAATTCGGCCGGGTGCTGCGCGAGCTGTTCGAGAACAGAAAGGACGGCTTTGTCGGGTACAACGGCAGTGGGCAATTCTGGATTTTCTTTGAGAAAGAAACGCAGGAAACAATCGGGCAGGAGATGGAGCGCCTGGTGCTCGTGCTTGCGCACACGCTGCCGGATATCGTTCTCGAGTATCAGCTCGGTGCGGTCAATGCCGGCGATGCGGAGGAATTCTATATCCGCGGGCTGATCTCCCGGGCGGTGAAGGAGCGCAGGCCCTATGCCACCAAAGAGCCGTCTAAGGATGAAGGACAGCAGACGTGAAGACGGCTGGAACGAGGATAACGCCGGGAATGGCGGCTCTGGCGGCTCTCTACTTTCCTTTGGCAACCGCCATGTACTACTTTCATGAGCAGAGCCTTTACCTGGGCGTCAGTATTTTGTACAAGGTCGTGTTCGCCCTCATGATCGTGATGCTGAGCCTGCTCGTTTTTCTGGTGAAGACCGACCTGTTCCGGGCGGGGATATTGCTCAAGCATATGGCGCTGCTCATGCTCCCGCATTTTCTGGTCTTGCTGGTGAGCTTGCCGCTGTGGGTCTTCAATACGTCGCCTATGGAGGTGATCCGCCGGGGGGCGTTTGCCCAGATTTACTGTATTGCGATCATCTTCGCAGGGGCGGGGATTCTCTATGTGTTCGGGAAAAACGGCCTTTGGCTGAACCTGTCCGCTATGCTGGCGGCGAATTTGATCACCATCCTCGGCGCGGTCCGGCAGGTGGGGTTCGGGGAATATTTCCAGGAGTTTATCACCCTGATCCGCACCTTCGGGAAGGAAAACGGCCCCGGGATCGCGGCGGCGGAGATCAATGAGCTCACCTTTGCCGTGGGGCTGTATCTGCTGTTTTTGGTCTTGAATTGGAAGGATCTGCGAAGGTCGAAGCTTTTTTTCCCCATGCTGTTCCTGACCCTCTTCTGCTATTTCTCCGGGTTCAAGCGGATCGGCGCGTTTACCATTGCCCTCTGTATTGCGGCGGGCCTGCTGCTGATGGCGGTCACCCAGGGGAAAGACAGGCGGAGAGGATGGCTTCTGTTTTTGTCGATTGCGGCGATTGTGGTCTCGTTTGTCTATCTGATTGTCGTCCGGGCGGGCTTATTTGGGTTTCTGGAGGAACATTTTGACCTGAACACCATGGGGCGGACGACCCTGAACGCCCTCGTCGAGCAGTATTACAGCCTCACCCCGGATTATCTTGGCCAGGGCGCCGGCTTTATTTCCCGGCTGTTCAGCGACCTGCTGGTTGGAATCTCCTCTGTCCGGGCGCTGCACAACGACATTTTGGCGCTGTATATCGACATCGGCTTTTGGGGCTTTTGGCTCTGGATGTTCGCCTTTATGCCGCTGCGCGTGATGCTGGTTTCGAAGTGGCAGGGGATCCGCGGAGGCATACTTTGTGCCTGCTACTGCCTGTTTATCATCGTAACGGCCTTTACCGACAACACGATTTATTATGTTTATGTGATAGGGGTGTCGTCTATTTTGACCATGGGGGGCTATTTTAGAAAACAAGCGTCGATCCAGGGGGATGCTTTATGAAAAAAATCAGCGTGGTCGTGCCGGTCTGCAATGTGGAGAACTATTTAAAGCGCTGTGTGGATTCCCTCCTCTCCCAGACTTTTTCGGACAGGGAGATCATTTTGGTGGACGACGGTTCGACGGACGACAGCGCCGCCCTCTGCGACAGCTACGCCGCCCTGCCGGGCATCCGGGCCATACACCAGGAAAACGCCGGGTTGGGGATGGCCCGCAACAGCGGGATGGATGCCGCTTCGGGTGAATACCTGTTATTCATCGATTCGGACGACTATGTCGGGCCGGATTTGCTGGATACCCTCTACAATGCGGCTGCGCAGTGCGATGCAGACCTCGCGGTCGGAGGGCTGACGCTGGTATCTCCGGATGGAAAAGAGCGGAGGAACTCTTATGTGGAGGAAATCCGCTTTTTTTCGGGAAACAGTCTGAAAGAGCTTGCGTTCGGCATCGTCGGGTCGCTTCCCGAAGAGGCGTTGGATTCCAAGTATGGCATGACGGCCTGCGCGCGGCTCTACCGGAGAAGCGTGATCGAGGAAAATGGGCTCCGCTTTGTGTCGGAACGCGAATTGATTTCGGAGGATCTGGTCTTTAACCTGGATTTTTTAAGATGCGCGCAGCGGGCTGTGGCCATACCGGATGCGGCTTATTTTTACTGTACCAATCCGGGTTCCCTGACCAAAGGGCACCGCGCCGACCGCTTTCAGTGCGACTGTAAGCTGTATTCCGCAGTTGAGGCGCTTTTATCGGCGGATTTTGAAGAACAGGAATACCGCCTGCCTCTTCGCCGTTTGCTGATCAGCCGCGCACGGTTCGACATGGCGCAGGAGGTTCTGTACCACGACAAAGCCGACCGGCGGTATCCGCTCTATCAAAAATTAAAGGAAATCGCGGACAATCCCCTGCTGCAGGATGCGTTGGAGGGCTATCCGTGGAGGAAGCTGCCGCGGATGCAGGGGCTGTTCGCCTGGGGGTTAAAGGGGAAGCGGGTCAGGCTGCTGATCCTGTTCATACGGCTCAGGCAGAGATTTTTTTCGTAGAGAAAAAGGAGGTGTGGACGGTGGAAGAGGCGTTGGTCACAGTGATTGTCCCCATTTACGGCGTGGAGGAGTATCTGCCGTCCTGCATCGAATCGATCCAAAGACAGACCCACCGGAATTTACAGATCATTTTGGTGGATGACGGTTCTCCAGACTGCTGCGGGCAGATATGCGGCCGGTATGCGCGGAAGGATTCCCGCATCCAGGTGATCCACCAGCCGAACGGCGGGGTGAGCGCCGCCAGGAATGCGGGGCTCGACGCCGCGAAGGGCGAGTATGTCTGCTTTGTGGACGGCGACGACATGGCGGCGGAAAATATGGTCCAGCGCGGGCTGACGGCACTCACGGCCGGCCCGTACGACCTGTGCGGATGGGGGATGGAGGTGCGGGAGAACGGCTCCTCCCGCTACGTCGGCCGGCAAAGGGAGCTGCGTTTTGCGTTTCGGACGGAGCGCGAAAGGGCGCGGTTTTTTTGCCGCTGGTTTTTTACCGCCCGTACCGGCTGGGAGGTGTTTAACCGGATGTTCCGAAGGCCGCTGATCGAGCGGTTTCATCTGCGGTTCGGAGAGGCGTTCTTTGCCGAGGACATGGACTTTACCTTCCGGTACCTGCTCCACTGCCGGAATTTCCTCCTTCTACCGGAGCCGCTGTATGATTACCGGGTGCGCGGTTCCTCGGCGATGCAGACCATTGCCCGGCAAACGCAGACAGAGCAGTTTTTGCAGATTTTGCAGCGGCAAAGGGCCGATCTGGCAGATGAAGTGCCGGCCAAGACGCTCTGCGTTTATGAGGCGGTGGCGCTTTCGATCTTCATGGGGGAACCGGAGAAGGGAGAATCGCCGGGGGACAGGGTTCGGCGGATGTACGAGACGCTAAAGACGTGCGAAGGCTGGGAAGCGCTGCGGGAGGATGCGCGGTCGGCGGCTGAAAATGAGGCCGGGATGAGGCGGATCTGCGGCCAGCCCTACCGCAGCCTGGCGGCTGCATTCTGCCGCTTCCTCTTGGATGAGGATGAAGAACGCTACACCAAAAAATCGAGAATCTATTACAGATATTTAAAGCTCAGAGAGTATAAGCAGCGTCTGCTTCACGGGAGAAATCCATCGGGGTGAGGCCTGCCGGATTGATATAGGGGAGGAGGATGCAAATGACGGGAATATTGACGTTCCACTGGGCGGACGACTGCGGCGCGATGCTCCAGGCATACGCTTTAAAGCGCTATCTGGAAACGCAAGGGGAAGAGGTGGAATTGATCCCCTATGCGCCGGTCAAGCTGACCGGAAGGTACTGGTGGTGCCCGCTGTCCGCCGAAGAGCGCGGGGGAAGGCTGCACTACTGGCCCAGCCGCTCCGGGTGGAAACGGAACCTCCGCCTCGGGGGCTCCTTTTGGAAAAGAAAGCGGAATATGCGCCGCTTCCGCCGCCATCTGATAAAGCGGCTTCCTGTGCGGTCTGCAAACAGGCTTTCGCTGGAAAAGTACGGCTGTGTTTTTGTGGGGAGCGACCAGGTGTGGAACCCGGCGATCACCGTCGATTTAGACGACGCCTATGTCGGCAATATCGGGAAAAAAGGGGCTTGCAGGCTCTTTTCCTACGCCGCCAGCTTCGGGGGGAGTTCCCTTCCCGCAGCTTATCGGGAAAAATTTGCGGACTGTGTCGGAAAAAACTTTGCCGCCGTTTCGGTCAGGGAGAAGCGGACGGTCCCTTTTACCTCGGCGCTTTTGGGGCGGGATGTGGCGGATGTGCTGGATCCCGTTCTGCTGCTGGATCAAAAAGAGTGGGAAGCGGCGGCAAAATTGCCGGTAGAAAAGGGTTACGTCCTGATTTATTGGACAGAGGTAAACGAGCAGCTGCTGCGTTATGCCGGCATCATCGCCGAGCGGCTGCACACCAAGGTGGTGCAGATTTCCTTTCCCGCCGAAAAGCGGTTCTTGGATCAGGTAGAGCTGAGGATCGAGGGCGGCCCGGCGGAGTTCATCGGCTATATTCAGAACGCCGCCTGTGTTCTGACCAATTCATTCCACGGAACGGCTTTTTCGATCCTTTTTAAAAAACCGTTCCTCTCGTTTCAGCATCGTCTGCTCAACACCCGATTGGAGGATCTTTTGGATAAGCTCGGCCTGCTCTCCCGGATGAAGGCAGGGGATGCGCTTCCGGACGAAAGCGAAATCCGGGAGCCCATCGCGTGGGAAGAGGTGCAGAGCCGCCTTGCCGCGGAACGCGCAGCCTCAGGTAAGTTTATTCTTGACTGCATCGGGGGATGGAGAGCTTGATTTCTGTTGTCGTTCCTGTTTACAATACCGCGCCGTACCTCTGCGAATGCGTCGACTCGGTTCTAAAACAGTCCTATTCGGATTTTGAACTGATTTTGGTGGATGACGGCTCGCAGGACAGAAGCGCGGAAATCTGCCGGAGGATCGCTTCGAAAGACCGGCGGATTCGGTTTTTACAACAAAAACACAAGGGGGTTTCGGCCGCCCGGAACCGGGCGATGGATGAAGCGGCGGGGGATTATCTCTTTTTTGCGGACAGCGACGATGCGATCCATCCCGAGCTTCTGCAAACGCTCTTTCGCTTGATTGAATCGGGCAGGGCGGCGGTTGCCCTGTCGGGCTATTGCCGCGTTTCTTCCGAAGACCTGTGCGAGCGGCTTTTTGAGGATTCCTGCAAAAAAGGGGAAGCTACCAGCCTTTTTGTCAGCAATCGGGAGGCAACCCAGGAATTCGCCTACAGCCGTCTGGGATCAGGGCTCTTTTCGGCGATTGGCGGAAAGCTGATCCGCCGCGAAGCGGTCGGCCCCCTCCGTTTCGACGAAAGCCTCTGCAACGGGGAGGATACAAAGTTTCTCTATCAGCTGTTTGACAGGGGGGCGGAAGCGGTCGTTTTGGAGCGGGACTGGTACTATTACCGGCTCCACTTTAGCAATGCCAGCCGGGAGATTACGGCAAAAGCATATCGGGACCGGTACAAATGTGGGAAATATATCTGCCTTCGGGAAGCGGGGAACGGAAGGGCCGGCAATTCCGGCAGGATCGGAAAAATCCTGCTCTACGATCTTCTGAAATGGTACCGGACGAGCCGGCGGGACCACGATGCCGACTTGAAAAAGGCGCTGGAAGAAATTGCGGAGCGAGAGAGAAAGGAAAAAAGCTTTAAACAGTTTTTCCTGCGTGACCGGGTGCGGTTTCATCTGGCCTTTTCCTGCTATCCGCTCTACCGGCTGCTTGAAGCTTGCTGCGGCCCGCTGCGCCGGTGGAAGGGAAAAGGGAGGGCGAAAAATGGTTGAACGGGGTCTGTGCACCGGCTGCGGGGCCTGCGCAGCGGTCTGCGGGAGAAAGGCGATCTCCATGGAGAGCGACCGGGAGGGGTTTCTGGTTCCGGTCGTCAATTGGGCGCTGTGCAATCAGTGCGGACGGTGCGATGCCGTCTGCCATCTGAACGGTGAAAGGGGCATTCCGGCTGAAAACCGTTATTTCGGGGCGCGGGCGAAGGAGGAAGCCGTTCGCGCGTCGGGTTCCTCCGGCGGGATTTTCCCCCTTTTGGCCCGCCATGTGCTGCGGGGCGGCGGGGCTGTGTTTGGCGCATCGCTTCAGGAGGACGGCGCCGTCAGGCATATCGGGGTGGAAACGATAGAAGGCCTCCCGAAGATTACCAAAACGAAATATGTGCAGAGTGAGCTTTCACAGGTGTGGCGGGAGATCGAGCCGATGCTGCGGGAGGGTAGGACGGTTCTGTTCTGCGGAACCCCCTGCCAGGCGGCGGCGCTCCGGGCCTATCTGGGCGAAAACCGAGGAGGCTTGATCTTAGCCGACCTGATCTGCTACGGGGTTCCGTCGCCGGGAATCTGGAAGGATTACCTGCGTTTTATGGAAAAAAAGTACGCGGGCCCATTCCGCAGCTTCTTTTTCAGGGATAAGCGGGGCCGGGATAATGGGCGCACCTGCGCGCTGACAGTCGGGGAGCGGGAGTACACCCATCCCCTCGGCCGGGATTTGTTCTGCCGCACCTTTTTTAAGAATGTCAACATCCGCCCCTCTTGCTATCGGTGCCGGTACTGCACGGTCAGCCGCGGCAGCGACCTTACGCTGGGCGATTTTTGGGGCGTCGAAACGACAAAGCCCGAATTTGACGACGGCATGGGGAATTCTGTCGTCATCTGCCACACGCCGCGGGGCGAGGCCCTTTGGAACAGCGTTCGGGATGAAACGGAGTGGTTTGCCTGCGGCGAAGAGGAGGCGGCGAACCCCATGCAGCCCAGGCTGCGGACGCCCACCGCGCCCTCTCCTCTGCGGGGGCTGTATATGGGGCTGTACCGGCGGCTTCCGTTTTCGGTCTGGATCAGGCTTTTTAAAAGATAAGGGGGCTTCTTTTGTGCGCAAAATATCTTATTTGGTCGGGCTTTTGAACAAGCCCCAGCGGAGGGCGCTGCGCTGGTTTGCGCTCCTCTGCCTTTTGAGCCCGGCGGCGGACCTGTTCAGCGTTTCGATGATGATCTCGGTTTTCGAACAGGCGTTCGGCGGCGAGGTTCCCGCTCAGCTGGTGGTTAACGTCCTTTTTGTAGCGTTTATGCTGCTGCTGGTCGGCCTTCTCGAACTGCTGAGAAGCCGGGTTTCCGTTTCGCTGGCAGCGGGGATTTCCCAGAACTGGTCGGTGAAAATCTATGAGCTGTACGGCATGGAGGAGTTGGAGGATCACAACCGAAAAACGCCGATGCAGGCCATCAACGGCGCGCGGAACGACCCTTCGGTCTGCGCCTCGATTATCGTCACCTTTATCGGGCTGCTCGCCGACGGCTTGACCATAGCCGTTTACGCCGCGGTGCTGGTCTATGTGTCGCGGATCGTAGGCGCTGTGAGCGCTTTGGTTATGGCCCTCGTCATCCTGCTGCTCTACCTGGGAAAGCGGCTCCATATGACACAGTACGGCGAAAGAAAGCGGTACCTGGAAATCCGGACAGGCGGGATGGTTTCTACCTCCTTCGGTTCCTACAAGGAAATCAAGATCGATTCCCGGAAGGGGAATATGCTGGAGCGGTACCGCAGGGTCAGCGGGGACTGCGCGAAGGTTCAGAAGGAGTATTCGTTTATGCTGAGCCTGCAGGGGATTGTCCTCCAGCACATGATGCAGGCGGGCTTGTTCCTCGCCTTGGCGGTTCTTTTGGCGGCGGACGTCGCCCTGCCCGAGGTTCTGCCGCAGGCGATGGTGTATATTACCCTGTTGTTCCGGATGATCCCGGCGGCCAAAAAAATAGTGAGCTCATTGACGGATATGCGGTATGGGACAAGGTATTTTGAAGCCTTTAAACAGGACATGGACCGGTATGCGCAGCTGAAAGAGGCCGAAGGAAAAAGGGAGAAGCTGCGCAAAAAGCAGCCCACCCTTGCTGAGGGGATTCGGGTGCGGAATCTGAGCTTCCATTATCCGGGGGGAAGGCAGATTTTTGAAGACCTGTCCGTCGACATCCCGGTGGGGCATTCCATCGCGATTATCGGCCCGTCCGGGGAGGGAAAAACCACCTTTCTGGATCTGCTTTTAGGGCTTTTGCATCCACAGTCGGGCCATATCTGGTACGACGATTTTGATATCGTGGACGAGGCCGACGGGGAGGGGCCCTGCTGGGCGGAGATTGGGGCCGTGGTCAGCTACATCCCCCAAACCGTCTATCTGGACAATGAAACCCTTTATAACAACGTCGTTTTTATGGCGGAGGATCGGAACCAGAATAAGGAGAAGGTCATCGAATGCTTAAAATGCGCCCAGATATGGGAGGACGTCCAGCGGATGCCGGATGGGATCAACACCCTGATCGGGCAGAACGGAACGACGGTTTCGGGCGGCCAGCGCCAGCGCATCGCACTGGCCCGTGCGCTGTATAAGGATTTTGAAATTTTGGTGATGGACGAGGCGACCGCCGCGCTGGACATGGAGACTGAGAAGGCGGTCATCGACTCGATCCGCCAGATGAAGAAGGATAAAACGCTTCTGATGGTCACACATCACATGAATTTGGCGGATGAATGTGAATACATCTACAAACTTGAGAATGGAAAGCTGGCGAGAATACGGTGAAATCGGAACGCTTTGGGGTTTTCTAAACTTAATCCGATTCTAGAAGGAGCAGATCAATGCAGGCAGCACAGAATTGCAATTTTGTAAAGGATAGGGTATCGATTGTAACGCCGGTCTATAACGGCGAGCAATACCTCGGCCGTTTGCTGGATTCTGTCCTCGCGCAGTCGTGGGATCAGATCGAGATGATCGTCGCAGACGACGGTTCCGAGGACGGGACGCTGAAGATCGCCGAGTCCTACCGGGAAAAATTCCAGGAGAGGGGATTCCTCTACCATATTGTTTCGGCGGCGCATCGGAATGCGTCTGCGGCTGTCAACAACGGCCTTTCCCTGGTGACGGGGGAGTATCTGATCTGGCCGGACAGCGACGACATGCTGGAACGGGATTCCGTCCGAAAAAGGGTTTCGTTTTTACAGGAAAACCGGCAGTATCAGTGTGTCCGTTCGCTTGGGCGCTACCTGAATGAAGCCGGGGAGCGGGTGCCGGCGGAGGAAAAAACAGGAGACCTGCAAGACCGGCATCTGTTTTTTCCGATTTTAGAGTTTTCGACCTTCGTTTGCTGCGGCTGTTACATGCTTCGGTCAGCCCCCTTTTTTGCGATTTATCCACAGAGAAAAATTCCGGAATACGACGTTGGGCAGAATTTTCAGATGCTGCTCCCCTTCACCTATTTTTACCCCTGCCCGACGATCCCGGAGGAGCTCTATACCGTCTATGTCCGGGTAGAAAGCCATTCCCACCGCCTCCTCACACAACAGCAGGATGAGAAAAAATACTTCGATTACGAAAACCTTCTCGACGAGATCAAAGACGTCTGCAATATCACCGATGAAAAGGAACTGCGAAGGATCAGCCTCTGGAAGCAAAGGCGGCGGTATGAGCTCTACAGCCGGTATAACCGCAAGCGCCAAGCGGCTGGGGCGCTGTTCTCTGTTTATCGGGGCGGCGGCATCCGTTTTAGGGAGCTTCTGCGCAAACTGGCGGGGGTTTTCTGCGGGGTGCGCATCCGCTCCTGCTGTCGGAAGCTGAGAAGGAAATTCGGAAGAAGGGGGACGGCGTCTTGAAACGGTGCAGATGGATGGTTTCTTTACTCATCCTGCTATTGCCGCTCTGCTCCTGTTTGAAGGTCGACGAAACGGTTTCGGGCTTGCAGGGAGGCGGCAGCTTCTCTGCTGAAAGCGCCGTTTCGCCGGAGGAAAATAACCCGCCGGACGGTTCGGATATTGACCACTCCCATTATGCCAATGTCCGAGAGTTCGGCGCGGTGGGGGATGCGGCCTATCACCACCCGCTGGGGGTGCGGGGCGGGGAGATGGACCGCTCTCAATATGCCGGATGGTATTGGGCGGGGCACTTTTCCAAGCTGGTCACAGCGGAATACTATGAAAAATACCAGGGGGAGGATGGAACAGGTTTTTCGGATGTTTACAAAGTCGTCCCCGATTCGTCGGAGTGCACCGGGAACCAGATCCGTCTGTCGGAGGTGAACCCCGGGCCGTTTTACGAGCCGGCCGTCGGGGATGCCGTTGTCCGCTATGAGGCGGCGGATGAAGAAAAATCCGTCTATGCGACCGACAACAGCAGCTCTTTTGAAAGGGCGATCGCTTCGAACAGCGGGCGGCTGTATCTCCCAGAGGGGGATTATCTGATCAGCCAGCTGACGGCGGCCAAGATCAAGGAAATCGCCGGGCCGGGGAGGATCTGGCTGAAAGAGTGGCGGGGCGGGATCCTGTGGTATTTGATTCTAGGGCAGTCCGGCCTTGTAGAATACCAGAACTATGGGTGGATCGACCAGGCACATTTTCACGACCCGGTGTGGCGCGCGATGCACTGGGTCACCGACCTGCCCGAGGCCAATGGGTGGAGCTCCTCGGCCGATTTTCGGAACAACACCGATTCCCCCTGCATGGAGTACCGCTTTGACAGCACCCGGGAGAATATCAACGTCTGGCTGACCATTGCCCCGGCAGTGCCGAAGGAGGAGTTTCCAGACCAGATCACCCTCTGCATTTCAAAGGATACGGCGGCCTATTACACATTGAGCGGTTCGGCAGAGTGGAAACGTGCGACGTCGGGCGGCGTCGAGGGCGGGATGTACCACAACTCATGGAACGGCAAAAACCGCGGCCTTGAGGAAACGGCCTGGATCGACTGCGGCCAGTGGGTCGAGGTCACCATCCCAAAAGAAGCCTTCTTTTCCCCGCTCGAGGGTGCGGATTCAGAGATTTGGTATTTCCACTGCTGGAGTGCTGAAAACACCTCTCTCACCGGCCGGCCGGTGGAGTTTACCAAGAGCTGTGCGACGGTATGGGTCAAGGATGCGGCGATGAGCCGCTGCCTGACCTGCGCGGTCGGCGGGGATATGCGCTCCCCTTATTGGGACCGGCCCACCACCGAATATTATATCCACGAGGCCTATTACGGCGCCTCCTTATACCTCACCGGCGAACCCCGAACGTTTTACGCCTACAATGTGAGTGACGCCCGCTTTGACGATTACTTTGCCGCAGATGAAAAGAATGTACAAAATGATAGGATTTGTGAGAAATGAAGAAGAAAAGAACAGGCTGGATCAAGCACATCGACTTTTTGATCGTGGATCTGATCTGCCAGCAGCTGGCGTTCCTTTTTTCGGGCTTTCTTTTTTGTGAGGATGGGAACCCCTACCAGAGCAAAGCCTACCTGATTTTAGCGCTCGTCTTCATCCTGCTCGATATTTTTGTGGCTTTTGCCTTCAGAACGTTGGACGAGACGCTGAAACGGGGGTATTACAAAGAATTCGCCGCGGCCTTCAAGCATGTGTTTCTAGTCGGCGGCATGGTGTTTGTCTATCTGTTCGAAGCCCAGGAACAATTTTTATATTCCCGCGCCTTCATCTACAGTATGATCCCGCTTTACCTCCTCCTCACCTATTTGGGGCGGATTTTCTGGAAAAGGCAGTTAAAACAGATGGGTGCGTGGGGACTCGGCGGGTCGCTGCTCGTCGTGTCGCCGCGGGACCGGATCAGAGAATGCGTGCAAAACATCTACAAAACGGATTACAACGTCTATTCTTCGGTGGGCGCGGTGATTATGGACGAGGACTGCGCGGGGAGCGTCGTCGAAAAAATCCCCGTGGTGGCGAATTAC
>JAAWBP010000005.1 GCA_022792755.1 Oscillospiraceae bacterium
CGGCGCCTGAGAGAACCTTGTTACTCGCCTGCGGCTCGTAATAAGAACCTGACCCATTAACGCAATCGAAGATTGCGGCGGAATGCCTCCGCAGTTAATCACGATTCACGGACGATGTCGGGAACGGCGCTCGGAGCCCGTAAGGTATTGAATGTGAAAATCTATACAACGCGCCTTGCGGGGCAGGGCTCCCCTGCTGGTAATCGCGAGTTGCAGGCCGTACAAACATTATAGATTCACAACCAGTGAGATGTGTTTGTACACGGCTTTTGCGATGCATCTCACTGAAAAACTTTTGACTGATAAAGCCTTAATTATACAAATATTCTTTCGAAAGCATTCGGATCAGAAAGGAGGGAACCCATGTTAAAGCTGCTCTATGGTGTGTCCGGCGCTGGAAAAACAGAAGCGGTTTACCGTGAAGTCGCTCAGCTCGCTGAAGCTGGACACACCAAAATAATGCTGATTGTACCGGAACAGTTTTCGTTTGAGACAGAACGCAAACTCCTTTCTTTTTTGGGAGCGCGCTCTTTTTCTCAGGTCGAGGTTTACAGCTTTACAAGGCTCTGCCACCGTGTCTTTGAGCTTTACGGCGGAAATGACCGGAATTACGCCGATATGACTGCAAAAATTTTATTGATGGATCTCGCCTTGAAAGAAGTTTCGGATTCTTTGGAGCACTACCACAGGGTTTCCCATTCCCGTTCCTTTCTCCTTTCGGCGCTTCAGACGGTAGAAGAGCTGAAAGTGAACGGTGTGACAGCCGAGCAGTATGAAGAAGCCGCCGCCGGACTGCAGGAAACTTCTTCGGGGGAGAAGCTTGGGGAAATATCCACCATATATTCGGCGTATCAAGGTATTCTGGAGCGCTCCTATCAGGATGCTCTGGATGACTTCTCCAAGGCGCTCGAGCAGGTCAGGAAAAAACGCTTTTTTGAAGGATATACGATTTTTCTGGACGAGTTTAAGGGCTTTACCAAACCGGAATTTGACCTGATCGGTGAAATTCTGGGTCAGGCGGAATCTTGTACGATCACCTTGTGTATGGATCGAAACGATGAAAACGATCCTCTATTTTACAGCATCAAAAAAACGGCGGACAGGCTGAAGCGGATCGCGGCAGAAAAAAGATGCGGAATCGCCGCGCCGGTCTGCCTCAAAAAGAATCACCGCTTCCACTGTGGGGCTCTGCGCCATCTGGAACGGAACGCATTCCGCGGAGATGCCCTGCCTTTTGAGGAGGAAAACCACGCCGTTTCCGTCTGCCGGACAGCCAACGAATACGATGAAGTCGATTACGCGCTGTCCTGGATTCTGGAACAGGTTAAGGCCAAAGGATACCGATATCGTGAGATCGTGATGATCTGCCGCGATTTCCAAAGCTATCAGTGGATTCTGGAGCCGGCGTTCCAGAAGTACAATATCCCGTATTTTATTGACAGCCGTTTCGAGATCGAGGTCTACCCCCCAGTTCGCTTTGTCACAACAGCGTTGGAAGCGGCAGTAAACCGCCTGGATGCAGAAACGATCCTCAGCCTGATGAAATGCTCCATGCTCCCCTTTACGCTGGAGGAAGTTTCCCTTTTGGAGAATTACGTCTACCTTTGGGGGATTACCGGCGTAAAATGGGCGGATGAATTCACGGCAAACCCACGGGGATTCAAGGGCAGTCTGACCGAAGAAGACCGCAGGATTCTTGAACAGCTCAACCAGATGCGCCGCGCGGTTGTGGAGCCTATGCAGAAATTTATGGAGCAGGCGGAATCGGCGACGGTCAAACAGCTTGCTGAATCGCTTTATGAGCTGCTGGAAGAACTCGGCGCGCTCGATGTGCTGTCACAGAAGATCTCTGAGCTGCATCGCAGCGGGGAGCACGACCAGGCGGAGACTTACCGCCGGATTTGGGAGCTGATCGTAAAAATTTTGGACACCATGGTGCTGATGGCAGGAAATCTCCGGATGGATTTGCGCAGGTTTATGGAACTGTTCACCCTTGCAGTTCAAAACAGCGAGCTTGCAGACAGGCCGCAGGCGCTCGACTGCGTCATGGTGGGTTCTCCTGACCGGATGAGGACGGACTCTCCCAAAGCGGCGGTTATTTTGGGGGTAAACGACGGGGCCTTTCCTTACGTTCCTGTCGACGGTACGCTCCTCCGCGACGAAGAGCGGCTGGCTCTTGCCGAATTGGGCTTGGAATTGCAGGGGGATTTCAAAGAAAAAATCCTGGAGGAGCGTTTTATAGCCTATAAAGCTTTGTCGGCACCGTCCGAAATGCTGCTGCTCACCAGCCGGCGCGCCGATATCACCGGTGAAGTCAAGCAGCCGTCCGAGCTGTTGAGCCAGCTTTCTCTCTTATTTTCCAAGTCAGTTGAGCTCCAGAGCGAGGAGGTCTCTCCGATTTTTTACTGCCGTTCACAGGAGACCGCATTTTTGACGCTGGCGAGGCAGTTTTCATATAGAACGGATTTTGTAAAAACGCTCTCTGCCTATTTTGAGCAGGAGCCTTTTTACCGGGAACGTCTGAAGCTTCTGGAACAGGCGCTGAAACCGCGGGATTTTCGAATTGACGACCCTCGTATCGCCAAACAGCTTTTTGGAGGAAAGGTCTGGCTTTCTCCTTCGAGGGTGGAGGCGTACTACCGCTGCCCCTTTGCCTACTTCTGCCGCTATGGGCTGAGGGCTCTTCCCAGAGTGAAGGCGGAGCTCAATCCGATGGAGCGTGGGGTGGCGATCCACGATGTTCTTTACCGTTTTGTCTCGGAGTACGGGGAAAGGATGTTTGAGCTGGGCGAGGGAGAGGTAAAAGAAATTGTAAACCGTTTTCTGGAACAGTATATTTCAGAGGTCATGGGTGGTGTTCAGGGGAAATCCAAGCGGTTTTTAGCCGTGTTTTATCGCCTGCGGAACACGGTCGGAAATATTGTCCTCCGGCTGATTGCGGAGTTCAGGCAGAGCGCATTCAAACCGGTCGACTTTGAGTTGGAGATCGGCGGGAGCGAAAACGTCAGCCCGCTTCTTCTCAAGGCGGCGGATGGAACCGAGATCGCCGTCACAGGGACAGTCGACAGGGTAGACCTCTGTGAAATCGGCGGAAAGAAATACGTTCGGGTGGTTGACTATAAATCGGGCGTGAAAAAGTTTAAACTCAGCGATGTCTATTACGGGCTGAATCTTCAGATGATCCTCTATCTTTTCGTCCTTTGGAAAAACGGGAAGGAAAGGTATGAAAACGTATATCCGGCGGGGGTCTTATATATGCCGGCCGGGGAGGCTTCTCTGGGGCTCCCGCGGGAGGCTTCTGCGGAGGAAACAGAAAAAAAGAGGATGGCGCAGTACAAAATGAACGGATTTGTTCTGGAGGATTCCAGCGTGGTTTCCGCCATGGAACAGGATGTCGGCGGCGTGTTTATCCCGGTCGAGCGGAACAAGGACGGGAGTTTTGGGAAGCGCTCTTCCTTATTGAAGCTGGAGGAGCTGGGGAAGATGGAGCAGTATGTCAACCATCTGATCCTGAGGATGGCGGAGGAGCTGCATCGGGGAACGGTTTCCGCTTCTCCTGTTTACAGCAGTGGAAACAAGCCGCCCTGCGAGTATTGCGATTACAGCTCTGTCTGCGGGCAGAAGAAGACTGCTTCCAAGCGTCCGCCGGCGGAGGAATTGAGCAAAGAGCAGTTTTTTGCCGGGATAGGAGGTGACGCCAGTGCCGGAACGGAAATGGACTGAGGAACAGCGCCAAGCGATCGAAGCGGAGGGCGGCACCATTCTGGTTTCCGCCGCCGCCGGGAGCGGAAAAACGGCCGTTCTGGTTGAGCGGGTCATCCGTTTGATCACCCGCAGGGGAAACCCTATCCCGGCGGACCGGCTTCTGGTCGTCACCTTTACAAAGGCCGCGGCTGCCGAGATGAAGCAGCGGATATCCTCTGCTCTGGCGGAAAGGATTGCAGCGGAGCCGGGAAACCAGCTTTATCTGGAGCAGCAGCTCCTCCTTTCCCGCGCCCATATCTGCACCATTCACGCCTTCTGCGGGGAACATCTGCGGGAAAATTTCGAACGGCTCAGCCTGTCCCCCGATTTTAGGATTGCGGATGATGCGGAGATCGAGCTTTTGAAGCAAGCCGCCGTCGACCGTGTCTTAGAAGAGGAGTACGAGGCGGGTGAGGATGGCTTTTTGCACCTGACGGAATTTTTTGCCTCACGCACCGACCAGCTATTAGCCGATCAGGTTTTGGAAGTCTATGAATTTATCCGCTCCCATCCCTTTCCGCTCCGCTGGCTGGATGAACAGGAGGCACGTTATGCAGAAACCCTCGAATCCGGTGTTTTCCCTTGGAGGGGGACAGTAGAGCAGGATGCGTTGGAAGCGCTGGCCTATTGCGGCATACTGGTTCGCTCGGCATTGGAAGAGATGGAAGGGGATCCGGCGATGTCCGAGAGCTACCGCCAGACCTTCGAAGGCGACGGTTTCTATTTGTCGGAACTCTCTTCGTTGCTGCGTTCAGGGAAATGGGACGAGGCAGTCTGTTCTGCACAAGCGCATCGATTTCCCCCGCTGAAACAGCTTCGAAAATATGAGGATCAGGAAAAGAAAGAGCGGGTCGGACAGCTGAGGAAGGAGATCAAGGACGAGTTGTCCTCCGTGAAGGAGCTGTTGATTCGCTGTTCTTCCGAGGAGATGATCCTCGAGGATTTAAAGAAAATTGTTCCAGTGATGAAATCGCTTTTTCAGGTGGTAAAGCGGGTATAAGACGTACTGGAAGAAGAAAAGCGGAAGAAAAATGTTCTGGATTTCTCAGATCTGGAACTATTAACTCTTCAGTCGCTTGCTGTTCCGAACGCCGAGGGCTTTGTGAAAACAGAGCTGGCTAAGGAATGCGGATCGCGCTTTGAAGAAATTTTAGTCGATGAATACCAGGACATCAACGAGGTTCAGGATACGATTTTCCGGACGCTTTCCCGGGAGGAATCCAATCTCTTTCTGGTGGGCGACGTCAAACAGAGCATCTATCGGTTCCGGAAAGCTATGCCGGAGCTTTTCCTCCGCCGGGGCGAGGCTTCGTATCCCTACGACGGGGAGCACTTTCCCGCCCGGATCCGGCTCAATGCGAATTTCCGCAGCCGCGCGGGGGTGACCGATGCCGTCAATTACCTGTTCACCGCCCTGATGAGCCGCGGCTTGGGAGATGTTGATTATACTGAGGAAAAGCTGATCCCCCGTGCGGAGCTAATGGGGGAGGAAAGCGGTGCGGCACAGCTCCACATCATCGATCATGCGTCCGCAGACGGGGCAGAAGAGGAACGAATCCTTTACGAAGCACGGCATATTGCTTATGAAATCCGCCGGATGATTGCCCAGGGGATGCAGGTGAACGACCGCGGAAAGCTACGGCGGTGCAGGTTCGGCGATTTTTGCATCCTGCTGCGCTCTATGAAGGGAAAGGCGGCGCTTTTCGAAGAGGAGTTCAAACGGCAGGGCGTTCCTCTTTGGAATGACGTTTCCTCCGGGTATCTCGATTCCGAAGAGGTTTCCACCGTTTTGAACCTGCTCCGGATTTTGGACAATCCGCTGCAGGATATCCCGCTGCTCTCGGTGCTTTTTTCTCCGCTTTTCGGTTTTACGCCGGATGAAGCGGCACAGCTTAGGCTTTTAGCGAAGTCGGAGCCTCTTTATCTTGCTCTGAAGCGTTTTGCAGAATCGGGAGGCCAAAAGGCGGAGGAGTTTCTGCGCGCAGCCGATCGGTTCCGGGCAGCGGCAGCCATCAGCCGGCTGGACGAGCTGTTGCAGCTCATCTATGATGCGACGGGATTTATGGCTTTTGCCGGAGCGGCACAAAATGGGGAACAGCGGACAGCGAACCTGAGGCTTTTGCTCGAATACGCGCGGCAGTATGAGGAAGCGGGTTATCGGGGCGTTTCGGGATTCATCCGCTTTGTCGACCGGACGGTGGAGCGCGGCCAGGATTTGGCTGCTGCGAACGTGATAAACGAACAGGCGGATGTCGTCCGCCTGATGAGCATCCATCGCTCCAAAGGGCTGGAGTTCCCCGTCTGCTTTGTAGCCGATCTGTCAAAACAGTTCAACACCCTTGATCTGAGAGGGGAGCTCCTGCTTCATCCGGAGAAAGGGATCGGGTTGAAAATACGGGAACCTCAAACCCTTAAAAAGTACGCCACCCTGCCTTACGAGGCGTTCCGCTCTTCTATCGAAAAAGAGCTGCTGGCCGAGGAATTGAGGGTGCTGTACGTCGCCCTGACCCGCCCCAAAGAAAAACTGATTATGGTGCTGTCCTGTGGTGACTTTGAAAAAGAGGCGGCAAAGATCGGACAAAAGGCGGGAAGCGCCTCTTCGCTCAGCCCTTATCTTCTGCGCGGGATGAAATCCTTTGGCGATTGGATTATGGCCGCGATGCTTCGGAGCAAAGAATTGTGCGGGGCGCTGGAAACGGAGCGGTTCCGGGATATTTTGACAGCGGAAAGCGGCATCGGCGTTTCCGTTTATCCGCCGGTTTCCGGAAAGGAAGCCCTCGACTTGGAGGTAGAAGATCACGCGCAGGTCGATGGAGCGCTGAAAAGGCAGCTCGAAGAACATCTCGGTTTTTGCTATCCTTATGAGGAAATAGCCCGTCTTCCGGGTAAGATGGCGGTCACACAGGTGGCGGAGAATCCACCTATAGATGGAGTCGAGCTCGCAAGGCCCTCTTTTTTATTGAAGCGCCGGTTTTCTGCGGCAGAGCGGGGGACGATTCTCCACCGCTTTATGCAGCATATCGACTTAAACACTTCCGATGTCAAACGGGAAATCGAGCGGCAGATCGAGGCCGTTTTTCTCTCGGAAGAGCAGGCGGCGGTGCTGGATTCAAAGAGGATCAGCACTTTTTTACGGTCGGGAATTGCAAAGCGGATGCGTGCCGCAGGGGAATCCCTGTTCCGGGAATACAAGTTTATGTATGAAATGGACGCTTCGGAGCTTTATGACGTTCCCGGAGCCGAAAGAGAAACGGTTTTGATCCAAGGAGTCGCCGACGGCGTGATTGCGGAGGAAGACGGATTGGTGATCATCGATTATAAGACGGATCGCGTAGATAGGGCGGAGGAGCTGGATGCGCGCTATCGTGCACAGCTCGAACTGTATGGACGCGCTCTGTCGAAAGGGTTTGGATGCCCTATAAAGCAAAAAGTGATCTATTCTTTTTCCCTTTCTGAAGAAATTGTTTTGGGTTGACGCTTGACATTTTCGGATGGTTTCAGTATAATAAAGAAAACAAAGCAGAACCGTTTGTTCTCACCTATGGGCGGTTTGCCCCGTGGTCAATACTTTTTCACTTGGGTCAAAGTGCGAGGAGTGTTTGGAGCGCTGGCGGTTTCGTCTGCGCTCTTTTATTATGAAGAGGCGGGTTTGCTTTGCGGATTCGTTCAGGCGGCGGGTTTCCGGCGTCTGTGAAGGGTTCAGTCTTATTTGATTTTACAGTGTGGCATGGAGGTGCTGAGTCATTAACAACAAAAACAGCAAGGAACTGCAGATTAACGAAGAAATCCGCGACAGGGAGATTCGTCTGATCGGTGCGGACGGGGAGCAGGTCGGGATCATCGCAACATCTGAGGCAATGCGTCAGGCGGTTGAGAAGAACCTGGATCTCGTTAAAATCGCTCCGCAGGCGCAGCCGCCGGTCTGCCGGATCATGGATTACGGCAAGTACCGCTTTGAGCAGGCTAAGAAGGAAAAAGAAGCCCGGAAAAACCAGAAGACGGTTGAAATCAAAGAAATTCGTATGTCCCTCAATATCGATACGAACGATTTTAACACAAAAGTAAACCACACCATCCGCTTTTTGAAGGGCGGAGATAAGGTGAAGGTTTCGGTGCGGTTCCGTGGCCGTGAAATGACGCACACCAATTTAGGCAGTGCCTTGTTGGAGCGTTTTAAAGAGGCGTGCTCTGAATATGGAGTTGTTGAAAAGCCACCAAAAATGGAAGGCCGAAATCTCAGTATGGTTGTTTCGGCAAGACCGGTCAAATAAGAGTAACATCATTCAAGGAGGAATATAATTATGCCGAAAGTAAAAACACACAGTGGAGCAAAAAAGCGTTTCCATCTGACTAAAAATGGAAAGGTAAAGCGCGCCCACGCTTACAAAAGCCATATTTTGAACAAGAAAAGCACAAAACGTAAACGCGGCCTTCGCAAGGCTGGCTATGCCGACAAGACCAATGTAGCGGCGATTAAGATTCTGGTTCCCTATAAATAAACCGCGAACGTTTATTGTCATGAAAAGTCTTGGGAGGGTGTTTCTTCTATGGTAGCAGTGAGGGCCCCTCTGTTGATTTGAACCCGATCCTGTCAGTTCACGCGGCAGGGTGATGTTCTGAATTGAAATTTGAAACAGATGTTGGAGGAGCTATATTATGGCACGTGTTAAAGGCGCGATGATGACTCGCAAGAGAAGAAAGAAAACGTTAAAATTGGCGAAAGGCTACTGGGGCGGCAAGAGTAAGCTTTTTAGAACCGCTAAAGAGGCCGTTATGAAGTCCGGCCAGTATGCCTACATTGGCCGCAAACAGAAAAAACGTGATTTCAGAAGCCTCTGGATTACCAGAATTTCTGCGGGCTGCAAGATGAATGGCATGAATTATTCTACTTTTATGAACGGTTTGAAAAAGGCGGGTATTACCCTGAACCGCAAAATGCTTTCCGAAATTGCCATTGCTGACGAGGCAGCGTTTACCGCACTTTGCGAGCAGGCAAAAGCAGCTTTGAAATAAAGGCTAAAGTTTGAAATTGTTATTGCGGGCATGGCAAAATAATATTGTATTTTGTTGTTTCGACAAAAAATCGTTGTTTTACTTTGTAATATAATCTTTGAAAAAACGCTCAAGCTGTGTTATAGCTTGAGCGTTTTTAAAAGTACTTGCGGGAGGGGGAATGGGTTTGGAAACGATTGCAAGCAGGGACAATCCGCGGATTAAGGAGTATTGTAAGCTCTGCACGGGGAAGCAGGCCCGCCGGAAGCTGGGGAAATTTGTTTTGGAGGGCTCTAGACTTTGCAGAGAGTCGCTCGATTCCGGCGTTTTGGTGGAATATGCGTTTGCTTCAGGCGATTGGATTGAGGAAAACAGCGGAATGATTGAAATGCTTAAGGAACGTTCGATCCCCATATTTCAGATTTCCGATCCGCTCGAACGCAGAATTGCCGAAACCTCCGGCCCACAGGGAATCTATTTCACCTGCTTTTTGATGCTGCCGCTGGAAAAAGAGGCGCTCGCCCGGAAAAAAAGAATCCTTTGCCTCTACGATATTCAGGATCCCGGAAATCTTGGAACGTTAATCCGTTCAGCGGACGCCTTTGGATTTGAGGCCGTTGTCCTGAGCAGTGGGTGCTGTGACCTCTTTTCTCCAAAAGTTCTGCGTTCCACAATGGGGTCGGTTTTCCACCTTCCGTATTATATTGCATCGGATATGCTGCGTTTTGAGCAGGAAATGGCAGCGCATGGGATGACATCGGCGGCAGCCGTCGTGGATCATGCCGACTTGCAGGCCGGTTATTGCAATTTGCCGGAGATTCATTTATTATATATAGGGAATGAAGGCAATGGGTTGCCGGAGAATTTTGCACAGGCTTGCCGGTACCGCATTACCCTTCCCATGAAAGGAAAGGCGGAATCGCTCAATGCTGCGATGGCCGCCGGTATTTTGATGTGGGAAATCATGAAGTAGCAGATGGGGGAGAAAGCTTTGAGTGAACTGAATTACTGGGTTTGGCTGTCCCAATGTTTTTCGCCGGGAAGTGATAAGCCCAATCAGCTTCTAGCTGATTTCGACTCCCCGGAGGAATTTTATACAAGGGGATTATCGGAACTCGACGGGATCGAATACTTGACCGATGTAGAACGGTCGAAAATTCAGCGCACTTCTTTGGAACGGGCTGATTTTATTT
Organism: Oscillospiraceae bacterium; assembly: GCA_022792755.1. GTDB lineage: Bacteria > Bacillota > Clostridia > Oscillospirales > Ruminococcaceae > Metaruminococcus_A. Next base: position 9,930 of record JAAWBP010000005.1, read on the forward strand.
TGAGTGAATGCAAGCGTTTGGGAATTCAGGTGCTCACGCTGGAGAGCGCCTCATATCCCAAGCATTTGAAATCGATCTTTTCAGCTCCGCTGGTTCTCTATGTAAAAGGTTCCTTGGAAGGGCTGGATGAAGTGCCTTTGATCACGGTAGTGGGAACCAGAGAAGCTTCAGATTACGGAAAACGTCTGACCGGGAACATCTGTTTTGAGCTTGCCCGTGCAGGGATGGTAGTTGTCAGCGGATGCGCTGTTGGCATCGATTCTTATGCGCATTTGGGAGCGCTCAAGGGCGCAGGGAGAACCATCTCGGTTTTAGGCTGTGGTTTAGACGTAAACTACCCCAGCGCGCACCGTGAACTAAAGGAGCAGATTGTCAAAAAAGGCGGGGCCCTGGTATCGGAACTGCCGCCCGGAACAGAGGTTACTCCCTCGATTTTCCCGATTCGAAACCGGATTATGGCTGGGATGTCGCTCGGAACCTTGGTGACTGAGGCGCCGGAGCGCAGCGGTTCGCTGATTACGGCGCAGCACGCTTTAGAGCAGGGGCGGGATATTTTCTGTGTCCCTCCGGCCGATCTATACAGCACGGCCTACAGCGGCGTCATCCGTTATCTGCGCGATGGTGCGACGCCGGTCTTTTGTGCGAAGGATGTCGTTCTTGAATATTTATCTGCTTATCCACAAACAATTGATGTGAGCAAGCTGCTGGACAGTTATGCGGGGATGTCCGGCCAGTCGTCGGCTTCCAAGGCCGGGAAAAAGGCGCCGGAAAAGCGGACGGTTCAGACTGCCCCGCAGAAAAAGGAGCAGGCGTCGGCCGCCCCGCAGGAGGAAGAGGACATTTCCAAAAAGCCTGCCACGCCTGCTTCCTTGGATGAAAAAGAAAAAAGAGTTTACACCTGTTTGGAATTCAAGCCTAAAGTGGCAGATGAGATTGCCGCCTTGTCGGGGATGGAAATGAAGGACGTCCTTGCGGTTCTGACCGCGCTGGAAGTAAAAGGGTATGTCTTTTCGTGTTCAGGTTCCCGGTACGGCTTGCTGAATAAATGACGGCGGAGGAGAGTAATTTGTCCGATTTAGTTATTGTAGAGTCTCCCGCAAAAGCGAAAACGATTAAAAAATATCTTGGCCCGGGTTATGATGTGGTTGCTTCGATGGGGCATATCCGCGACCTGCCGAAAAGCAAATTCGGCGTGGATGTTGAACACGATTTTGAGCCGCAGTATGTGGAGATCAAGGGAAAAGAGGATCTGATCAAGGATTTGAAGAAGGCGGCGCGGAAGAGCGGCCGGATCTTCCTTGCGACCGACCCGGACCGCGAAGGGGAGGCGATTTCCTGGCATCTCGCCCATTTGTTAGACCTCGATTTGAACGATGACAACCGGGTCACTTTTAATGAGATCACCAAGTCCGGTGTGAAAAGTGGGATGGATCACCGGCGAAGGATCGATCTGGATTTAGTTAATGCGCAGCAGGCAAGACGGGTTCTGGACCGGATCGTCGGCTATAAGCTGAGCCCTTTCCTCTGGAGAAAGATCCGCAGAGGGCTTTCCGCTGGGCGCGTCCAGTCCGTAGCAGTTCGGCTGATTGTTGACCGCGAAGAGGAAATCAAGGCGTTCAAGCCTCAGGAGTACTGGACGATCGATGCACTTTTGAACACAAAGGGTGTGCGAAAGGCCTTTGCCGCTAAGTTTTACGGTCAAAAAGGGAAGAAGATCGACATCAAGTCGGAAGAGCAGTCCAAGCAGATTTTAGCTGAATTGGAGGGTGTCGATTACATTGTCGATTCGGTGAAAAAAGGGGTGCGTAAAAAATCACCCGCACCGCCTTTTACGACCTCCACCTTGCAGCAGGAGGCTTCCCGTAAGCTCGGCTTTCAGGCGCGCCGGACGATGAAGGCGGCGCAGGAGCTCTATGAAGGCGTTGAAGTCGGCGAGATGGGTGCGGTCGGACTGATTACCTACATGAGAACCGACTCTCTGCGGATTTCCGACGAGGCGCAGCAAGCGGCCACTCAGTTCATTGCCGAGAAGTACGGAAAGAACTACCTGCCCGGCAAACCGCGCGTGTATAAATCGAAATCAAACGCGCAGGATGCACATGAGGCCATCCGCCCGACAATGCCAGAGCTTTTCCCCGATCGTGTAAAAGCCTCTCTTACATCGGATCAGTATAAGCTTTATAAGCTGATCTGGGAGCGGTTCATCGCAAGCCAGATGGCAAATGCCGAGCTGGATACGGTCTCTGCGGATATTGCCGCCGGTGCATACCTCTTTAAAGCTTCTGGCTATTCTGTAAGGTTCAATGGCTTTACAGTGCTTTACGAAGAAGGTAAGGACGAAGAGAGCGAGAGCGGAGATATGCTGCCAGCCCTTGCAGCTGGTGATCCGTTAAAGCTCAAAAGCATCGCTGGAAATCAGCATTTCACCCAGCCGCCGCCGCGGTACACCGAGGCTTCGCTGATCAAGGCGTTGGAGGAAAACGGGATCGGGCGCCCGAGCACCTACGCACCGACCATCACGACAATTTTGCAGCGCAATTATATTGAACGGGAGGCAAAGCAGCTTAAGCCGACGGCGCTCGGAGAGGTGACAACCCAGCTGATGCGGGATCATTTCAACAACATCGTTGACGTCGATTTCACCGCCAACATGGAAAAGAGTCTCGACGAAGTGGAGGTCGGTAAGGCCGATTATGTCCACATGCTCAGAAATTTTTACGGCGATTTCAGCCAGACGCTCGAAACAGCGGAAAAGGCGATGGAGGGTGCCCGTGTAAAGGTTCCTCATGAGGAAACGGATATTGTCTGTGAACTCTGCGGGCGGAAAATGGTGATTAAAATCGGCCGGTTCGGTAAATTCCTGGCCTGTCCGGGGTTCCCCGAGTGCAAAAACACAAAGAGGATCGTGCAGGAAACCGGCGGGAATTGTCCTGTCTGCGGGAAAAAGGTGCTGGAAAAGAAATCGAAGACCGGAAAGAAATATTACGGCTGTGAAGACAATCCGAAGTGTTCTTTTATGACCTGGGACGAACCCTTAAAGGAGCAGTGCCCCAAATGCGGCGCGACGCTCTTTAAAAAACGGGGGAAGGCCGGCAAGATTTACTGTGCGAAGGAAGGCTGCGATTACGAGCGCGGCCTCAAGGATAAGACGGAATGAGGGTTCAGGTAATCGGGGCAGGGCTGGCTGGCTGCGAGGC
>JAAWBP010000104.1 GCA_022792755.1 Oscillospiraceae bacterium
AGTCAAATGCTCTGCCAACTGAGCTAGTGGTTCTTATTATCACACATCATAAGAGGCTTATTTATTATACATAATCCGCCCTTGCTTGTCAACACTTTTTTCGGGAAAACCTTCCTTTTTTCTTGAAAGCAGGGGGTGAATCCTGCCCTCGCCTTACATTATTGTTGCAGGAGTTTGCGAAATTATGCTATAATATCAGTAATTCTGATACCCTGTGGTATAAAAGATACCGGCAGAGCAGCTGTGATATGGCAATGCGTTTTCCACTTTGTTTTTTGTATTGTGAAACGCGCCGTTTTTGTGGTCATAACGCTGTGGAATCCGGATTTTAAGTTTTTTATTTTCACGTCCGGCGGCGTGCCCTTGAGAAAAAGAGGCGGCTGCGGGCAGTTTTGTCAGCTGAGGTGATTTTTTGTCGTTCAACCGCGAGCAAATCCGCAATTTTTGTATTATTGCCCATATCGACCACGGGAAATCCACCCTTGCCGACCGGATCCTCGAGCAGACCAGCGCGGTCTCGGACCGGGAGATGGAGCAGCAGCTCCTCGACAACATGGAGATCGAACGGGAGCGGGGGATCACGATCAAGGCCCGCGCGGTCAAGGTGAGCTACAAGGCCGACAACGGCGAGACTTATGAGTTCAACCTCATCGACACGCCGGGGCATGTCGATTTCAACTATGAGGTATCCCGCTCCCTCGCGGCCTGCGAGGGGGCGCTCCTTGTCGTGGACGCTTCCCAGGGGATCGAGGCGCAGACCCTCGCCAACACCTACCTCGCCATCGAGCACGACCTGGAGGTTGTCCCGATCGTGAACAAAATCGACCTTCCCTCTGCAAATCCCGAGCTGGTCTGCCAGGAGATCGAGGACGTCATCGGCATCCCGGCGCTGGACGCCCCCCGGGTCTCTGCAAAGACGGGGGAGAATATCCACGCGGTGCTCGAACGGATCGTCACCGAGATCCCCGCGCCGAAGGGGGATGAGAATGCGCCGCTCCAGGCGCTGATTTTCGACTCCTATTACGATGCCTATAAAGGCGTCATCGTCTATATCCGGGTCAAAGAGGGACGGGTAAAGGCGGGCGATACCATCCGGATGATGGCGACCGGCGCGGAGTTCAACGTCGTGGAGGTTGGTTATCTGGAGGCGACCTCGATCCAACCCTGCGGCGAACTGGCTGCGGGGGAGGTCGGCTACATTGCGGCCTCAATTAAAAATATCGGCGATACTAAGGTGGGCGACACTGTGACGTTGGCGGACAACCCTGCCGCCGAACCGCTGCCCGGTTACCGGCAGGTAAACCCGATGGTGTTCTGCGGGATTTACCCGGCCGACGGTGCGAAATACGGCGACCTGCGGGACGCCCTCGAAAAGCTTCGGCTCAACGACGCATCCCTCACCTTCGAGCCAGAGACCTCGATTGCGCTGGGATTCGGGTTCCGCTGCGGTTTTTTGGGGCTGCTCCATATGGAGATCATCGAAGAGCGGCTGGAGCGGGAATACAACCTCGATCTGGTGACGACAGCGCCTTCCGTCGCCTATCGGGTCACCCTCAATGGTGGGGAGGTCAAAATGATCGACAACCCCACCAATTTTCCCGATGCGATGAGCATCCAGGTGGCGGAGGAGCCGATGATTAAGGCGGCGATCCTCTCCCCGGAGGAATTCGTGGGGAATATCATGGAGCTCTGTCAGAACCGTCGGGGCGTTTTTAAGGATATGAAGTACATCGACACGAAACGAGTCGAACTCCATTACGAGCTCCCCCTCAATGAAGTGGTTTATGACTTTTTCGACGCGCTCAAGTCCCGCACGAGGGGTTACGCCTCCTTCGATTACGAGATGATGGGCTTTAAGCCCTCCAAGCTGGTCAAGCTCGACATCATGCTCAACGGCGAGGTGGTCGATGCCCTTTCCTTCATCGTCCACACCGATAAAGCCTATGAGCGTGCCCGCCGGATTGCGGAAAAGCTCAAGGAACACATCCCGCGCCAGCTCTTCGAGGTGCCGATCCAGGCGGCGATCGGCGGGAAGATCATCGCCAGAGAAACGGTCAAGGCGATGCGCAAGGACGTCCTCGCCAAGTGCTACGGGGGCGATATCACCCGGAAGAAAAAGCTTTTGGAAAAACAGAAGGAAGGCAAAAAGCGGATGCGCCAGCTCGGCAGTGTCGAGGTGCCGCAGGAGGCGTTTATGGCGGTACTCAAGCTGGACGAATAAACTTTGCTTTTTGAAAGAGCTGACCGGGATTGCCGGCAGCTCTTATTGATGGGAGGATGGGATGAAACGACGAATCGCCGCGCTCGCGGCTGTTGTGCTGTTCTGTCTGTCCGGCTGCGTGCGGCTGGATTCATCATCGTTTCCGTCGTCGGTCTCCCTTTTTGCGGCTCATTTTTCGCCTTCTCCCGTTTCCTCTGCCCCTTCGGAGCCGTCCGAGCCGGAAAGCTCGGCATCTTCTGAGAGTTCTGCCTCTTCTGATCTTTCGGAACCCTCCAGCACGTCCTCCTCCGTTTCCTCCGGCACGGCTGCATCCTCGTCTTCGGTACAGGCCGGGGCCTCCGTGCAGTGGCCTTCCTCGCCGGAGGGCACGCTCACCGGGATGACATTGGAGGAAAAGGTCGGGCAGCTTTTTATCCTCGCTTACCGCCGGGACGGGAGCGGGCGGAAGCTCACGGTCTTGAACCAGCCGGCGGTCGATCAGCTCGCCGGGGTTCAGCCGGGCGGGATCATCCTCTTCCGGGAAAACATCTCGACGGTGGCGCAGGTGCGCGAGTTTGTCCAAACGGCGGATCGGGCCGTACGGCTCCCCCTTTTTGTCTCGGTCGACCAGGAGGGCGGCATCGTCCAGCGGGTTACAAAGACGGATTCCATCCCCGCGACCGTCATCCCGCCCATGCTCAAGGTGGGGCAAACGGGGGATGTCGCTCTTGCCCAAAAGGTGGGAAGGGTTCTGGGGAGCGAACTGGGCGTTTTCGGCTTCAACATGGATTTTGCCCCTGCCTGCGACGTTTTTTCAAATCCCAGCAACACCGTAATCGGCAACCGCGCCTTTTCATCAGACCCGCAGGCTGTCGCGGAATTGTCTGTTTCGCTGATGAATGGGCTGCGGCAGAAAAATATGATCCCGGTCGCCAAGCACTTTCCGGGGCACGGGGACACCGATGCGGACACCCATGTCGGCTACGCTGTCAGCAATAAAACGCTGGAGGAGCTCCGGCAGACCGAATTGATCCCGTTCCAGGCGCAGATCGCCGCGGGTGTCCCGGCGATCATGGTCGCGCATATCAGCCTCCCCGCCCTCAATGGGGACAACACGCCCGCCACCCTTTCTAAAAGGGTGGTCACCGATCTTCTCCGAAATGAGATGGGTTACGACGGACTGGTGATCACCGACGCCCTCTCGATGGGCGCCATTGTCGAACACTACGGCAGTGAAGCGGCGGCGGTTCAGGCACTCCAAGCGGGCGCCGACCTGCTGCTGATGCCGGAAAACCCCGTGGCGGCCTATCAGGCTGTCCTGTCCGCCGTCAGGGAGGGAAGGATTTCAGAGGCGCGGATCGATGAATCCGTCCTGCGTGTTTTGAGGGTGAAATACCAATACGGTTTATTTGGCAGCCGCGCTTTGACCGACCCGTCGGTGCTGGGCTGCGCGGAACATCAAGCGGTTATCGCTGAAATCCAGGCGAAACAGCCCTGACCGGGATTTTGCTGCGGGAAAGGGTATATCCGGCGCTGAACCGTTAAAAGGAGGGTGAAAGGATGGCGGGCATCTATCTTCATATCCCGTTCTGCGCGGTGAAATGCCCCTACTGCGACTTCTACTCCCTGCCCGCCCGTCCGGCTTCGATGGACAGCTATCTCGCCGCCCTCCTGAATGAAATCAAGAACGCCCCGGAAAACCTGCCGGTTGAAACGGTCTATTTCGGCGGTGGTACGCCGTCCTTATTTGGGTCGGGACGGATTGCCGCCGTGATGGAAAGGCTGCGGGAGCGGTTTGTTCTGTCGGACAGCGCGGAAATCACACTGGAAACCAACCCCTTTTCCACCCCGGAGAGGGAATACGAATTACTGCTGAAAGCCGGGATCAACCGGCTTTCTTTCGGCGTCCAGTCGGCGGTTCCCGCCGAACTGCGGCGGCTGGGCCGTTTACAAGGTCCGGAGCAGGTGAAAACCGCTGTTTCGCGGGCGAAGGCGGCGGGCTTCCGAAACCTGTCCGCAGACCTCATGCTGGGGATCCCCGGACAGACGGTGGACTCGCTGAAGCAGAGCGTTTCTTTTCTCGCGGCGCTCGGCCTCCGGCATCTTTCCGCCTACCTTTTGAAGGTCGAGGAGGGAACGCCGTTTGCCGCGCAGGGGACAGTCTCATACTGCCCCGGGGAGGAGGAACAGGCGGAGCTCTACCTTGCGGCGGTCTCCCTGCTGGAAGAGGCCGGCTTCCGTCAATATGAGATCTCAAATTTTGCAAAACCGGGGTTTGAAAGCCGGCACAATTTGAAATACTGGCGGCGAGAGGAATACCTCGGCTTCGGCCCGGCGGCCCATTCCTTCTTTCAGGGGAAGCGGTATGCCCATCCCCGGGATTTGGAGGGATACCTCCGCACCGGAGGGCAAAACGCGGCCCTAACCGACGAATGTCCTGACCCTGCCGAAGAGGAGCTGATGCTCCGGCTCCGGCTCTGCGAAGGGGTGGAGATCGCTTCTCTTCCCATTGGGGAAGATGCTGGGCGCAGGCTTTTCGCCGCCGCCCGCCCATTGGAGCAGGCAGGGCTTCTCCGGGCGGACAACGGACAGATTGCCCTCACGCCGGAGGGCTTTTTGGTCTCGAACGCCGTCATTCTGCGGCTGGTCCAAGCGCTGGACGGTTAAAGGAGGGCTATACATGCAGGAAAACCATCCGCTCCGCCGGGCGGGGGAACCGGCGTCCGCTTTACAGGCGATCCGGAGCTGGATGGCCTGCTCGAACGGAAGTGTTTATCCGCGCGGTCGCCGAAAAATCCGGGCGAATTCCCGCGGAAATTGAATCGAAGGCAGGCGTAACCCGGCAAATGGCAGCGAACCCCCGTGATTTTTCCGGCTGAATGTGCTAAAATGGAACCGACAGGAAGATCAAAGTGAGGAGGATTGTCATGATCGAACCCAAAAGCTGTTCCTATGAAGAATTTCCAGCGGCGCCCGAGACCTGCCCGGGGATGAAGGTGATCCAAACCAAACGGGATGAGTGCAAGCTCGCCTACCACGCCAATGTCGAATATGACCGCTATGAGGGCGGGCCGCTCAGCTTGCAGATTCTTTTCCCCTATTACGCCGACGAGCGGCCGGCAAGTTTTCCCTGCCTGGTTTTTGTACAAGGCTCCGGCTGGGGAGTGCAGAATGTTTATTCCAACGTCGCCTCCCTTGCGAAGCTCGCAGAAAAGGGGTATGTAATCGCCGTCGTCCAGTACCGGCATTCCGCCGCGGCGCCCTTTCCGGCTCAGGTGATCGACACCCGGACGGCGGTCAAGTTCCTGCGGAAGAACGCCGCGGCATACAACATCGACGAAACGAGGATCGCCGTTTCGGGCGATTCTTCAGGCGGGCACACCAGCCTGATGCTCACGGTGACCGAAGGGCTGGGGGCCTTTGCCTCCGAAAAATACCCGGGTTATTCCGACCATATCTCCGCCTGCGTGGATTTTTATGGGCCGACCGCCATCTATGAGATGAACGAAGCGCCCTCCGGGATGGATCATTACGGCGCGGATTCGCCGGAGGGGATGCTCATCGGCGGACTGGACGTTCAGGAGAATCTGGAGCTCGCCAAAAAGACCGATCCGGTGCTCTACCTGGAAAAAGAGCGCCCCCTTCCGCCGGTGCTGATCTTTCACGGGGACAAAGACCCGATCGTCCCCTTCCGCCAGAGTGTCCGGCTTTACGATGCCCTGCTGGAAAACGGCAAGGAGGCGTATTTTTATAAAATGCTGGGCGCGGAGCATGGAGGCCCCGGGTTTTGGACGGACGAGGTGATCGGGCTGGTTGATGAGTTTCTCCGCAGAAGCTTTGCGGCCGACTGCTGAAAGAAGGTTGATACTGTTGAAATTTGAAACGCATCTTCACACACTGGAATCCAGCCCCTGCGGACAGGTGGAAGCCAAGACTGCCGTTCGGGAATACGTGAGAGCGGGGTATGACGGAATCGTTGTCACCGACCATTACGGCAGCTATCCGCTCGAGTGGTTTACCGGCTCTCTTGAAGAGCGGCTCGATCAGTTTCTGAGCGGTTACCGCCGCGCAAAGGAGGAAGGGGAGCGGCTGGGGCTTACCGTCCTCTTCGGGGCGGAAATCCGGCTGGAGGAGGGCCCGGAGGATTTGCTCCTCTACGGATTGTCCCCGGCGTTTTTCTTAAACCGCCCCGACATCTACACCGTCACCCTTCCCGAACTTTCAGAGGCAGTTCACACCGCCGGAGGGGTCATCGTTCAGGCCCATCCTTACCGGGAGCCCTGCCGCCCCAGGGAGTCCGCGTTCCTCGACGGGGTTGAAATTTACAACGGGAACCCCCGCCACGACAGCCGCAACGCCCTTGCCGCCGCCTTTGCGGAAAAGAATGAGCTGATCTGTACCTCGGGGAGCGATTACCACCAGCTGCAGGATCTCGCACGGGGCGGGATCGAGCTTCAGGGGCCGATCCGCACCGAACAGGACTTCAAAGCCGCCCTTCTCACCGGAACGGGACGGCTGATCCGCCCGGGCGGACAGGAATAAAAAGGAGGATGATTTGATGAAGCTTTTGAGCGATTACAGCCAGATTCGAGGTGTTTGCCATAACCCTGACCCGGACAAAACGCCGGAGCAGGTTGACTTTGAACTGGCTTGCGCCGAGCGCCTCCAGCTCAATTCGGCGCGGTTCTGGATCGAGCAGGAGAAATGGGAGGAAGACCCGAAGGGATACTTTGACTTGGTTCTCGATTTTGTCCGGCGCTGCGATGCGCACGGGATTTCGGTCATGCCGATCTTCTGGAACGGAAATCCGATCAAGGTGTTCAATCCGCCGACGGAGGGCGAATGGGCGAAGATGGAGGAGTACGCCGCGGCGGTAGTTTCCCTCTTGCAAGACGAGCCGAACCTTCTGATGTGGGACGTGATGAACGAGCCTTACTGTAACGATTATATCCGCAACTGCCCCGACCCGGCTCTTCTCCCTGAGCGGATGGAACAGCTTTCCGCCCTGGTGCGCCGGATGTGCGGCATCGTCCGGAAGCTCGACCCAGATGGCGTTCTGACGGTCGGGCACGAATTCATCGAGCATTGTGAGACGACCAACGACCTGATCGACGTCATCAGCTTCCACGATTATCTCAAAACCCGCGCCGAAATCGAAGGGGTTTACCGGAAGGCGGAGGAGATGAGCAAACAAACCGGAAAACCCCTCCTCAACACCGAGACAGGGTGCATCGGCCGCTCCAACCCCTACGACGCCGAGTTGGAAATCTGCCGGAAGCATCGTGTCGGCTGGTACCTGTTCTGCCTGGTGGCCGAAGGGTTCTGGGGGGATATCCACGGGATCATCTACCCGGACGGGACGGTTCGCGACCCGTCCATCGTCGCCGCGATTTTCGGCTTCTTCCGCAACCGTGGGCTCGAACGGATCCGCCCGAACCCCAACAAGGAAGGGTATGCTTTCAAAGCAGTCGCCGCCGTCAAGGACGTCCTCAACACGGAGGAGATCACCCTCTTCCAC
>JAAWBP010000105.1 GCA_022792755.1 Oscillospiraceae bacterium
CACCAAGGTTTTGCCGATTTTTGGCTAATAGACCTGCGAGGCACATGATACGAAACGCGTGGCTCGCGGGAAATGAACCTTGTTATTCGCACTGCCTGCGGATCGCGTCTGTCCTACCGGGGTCACCCGGCGTGCCGCGCGGGGCAGGGTACTCCTGCGGGCAATTCGCACACCAAGGTTTTGCCGATTTTTGGCTAATAGACCTGCGAGGCACATGATACGAAACGCGTGGCTCGCGGGAAATGAACCTTGTTATTCGCACTGCCTGCGGATCGCGTATTGACAGCGGAAGCATTCCGCCGCCGGATCAAACCAGCACGGTGAAAATCCAGGCGGCGATCAGCACCCCGCACCCGGCGAAGAGAAGCCCCTTCTTCGCACCTTTCCACTCCCCGGTTTTGAGCCCCCAGAAGACCGACACGATCAGCGCGAGGGCGTTGAAGAGGATCCATCCAACTGTTTCGCCCATCTCCCCCAGCAGGTCGGTCGAAAGCCCGTAAAGGATCAGCGCCGCGTACCAGACGATGCTGACGCCGAACAGCTTCAGCGTCCGGACAGCGCTCCCCTTTTGTACAACGGTTTTCCATTCCCGCTTCACCGACACTTCGCCGATACAGTAAATCAGCCCGGCGAGGCAGCCGCCGACCAGCACCGGGAGCCATCTCGCGGCTGAAACGGCGAGCTGGGGCCGGTTGAGCGCCTGGAGCCCGGCGGCGACCTCCTCGCTGTGGGAGAAGCCGACGTTCATGAACCCGGAGCCGATCCCCGAAAAGACGGCGAGCGCAATCCCGAAGACCGAGCCTTTCGCCCTGCCGTCCCTCTTGATTCCCGCGACGGTGACGATCACCACGCCGAGCACCGTCAGCAGCAGCCCGACCCAGAAGAAGACGGCCGAACCGCCTTCCGGAAAGGAGCGGCTGATCATCATCGGTGTTAAGGAGCCCACGATGGTGGAAATCCCCATCGAAATCCCGTAGACGAGGGACATCCCAATCTTGTCGATCCCCTTGGAGAAGCCCACCGCCGACAATCCCCAGACCGCGCCGCATCCCAGAGGGACGAGGAAATAGCCGAAGCCCTGCCGTGTAAAGATCTCCGCCAGTTCCGGCGCCATGATGAAGGCGAAGAGCACTGCGGTGATGATGCACATGATTTCATAGATCCCCCAGAAAGCGGCCCATGAAAACGGTGTGTATTTTTTATAGCCCAGCCCGAAGCTGCCCTGGCAGAGCCCGGCCGCCAGCAAAACAAGAAACCCGATTGCCATTCCGATTCGATCCTCCTATTTTAACACGCTGCAAAGAATCCGTACGCAAAGAAAACCGGAAGGCTCCCCGCCCTCCGGTTTGAGCCGGCGCTTTCCCTGTTCGGAAAAGTGCTCCGGCTCGATCTTTGCTTGTCGATTATTCCCCTTTGATCCAGCCCAGCGCCTGCGCGCCCTCTTTAACAAAGAGCGGGATGGTGTCGAGCGGCGCGTCAACCGTCACGGTCTGGCCGCCGTCAAAAGTCTTTCCGGTTTCCGCCTCGACCCATTTCACACCGGCGGGGAGGTAAACCTCCTTCGTCCGGGCGCCCGGGTAGAGGACGGGGGCGACCAGGATGTCGGGACCGAAGAGGTATTCCTCGCTGATCCCCCACGCGGCTTTGTCCGCCGGGAAGTCGTAGAAGACTGGACGAATCACCGGCGTGCCCTTTTCGTGGGCTGCTTTCATTGCCTCGGTAATATAGGGTTTTAAGCGGTACCGCATCCGGATGTACTTGGTCATGCTCTTTTCCGCTTCGGGACCGTAGCTCCAGACCTCGTTGTCCGCGCCGGTCTTAGGACAGAAGCCGCCGCCGGACGCGACCAGCTCCGGCTTGTCGTGCGGGTCGCGGTCGCCGTGGAGCCGCATCACCGGGCAGAATGCGCCGAACTGGAACCAGCGGGTGATCAGCTCCTTAAAGCCCTCGTCGTGGATGTTGCCGCCGTGGAAGCCGCCGATGTCGGCCGTCCACCAGGTGATCCCCGCAAGGCCCATGTTCAGCCCGGCGGCCATCTGGATGCGGAAGGCCTCGAAAGTGGACGGGACGTCGCCCGACCAGGCCAGTGCGCCGTACTTCTGGGAACCCGCCCAGGCGCAGCGGATCAGGTTGACGATCTCTTCCCGGCCCTCGGCCTTCATCCCGTCGTAGAACGCCTTGGCGTAGCCGACCGGATAGGCGTTCGCCACCTCGAGGGCAGCGCCTTTGTGGTAACGGTAGTTTTCGAAATCGACCGCGGTGTACTCCGGTTCGGCCTCATCCAGCCAGAAGAGGGTCACGCCCTTGTCGAGGTAATTTTTCTTGCAGGTCTTCCAGATAAACGCCTGCGCATCGGGGTTGGTTGCGTCGAAAAAGCCCTCGGCTCCGAAGCAGTCCATGGTGAAGTTGATCCCGTGATCCACCCGGACGAGCAGGTCGTGGTCGAGCATGTAGTCGTAATTCTCACTCGCCTTATCCACCGTCGGCCAGACGGAGGTCATCAGCTTCATCCCCATCGAGTCGAGCTCTTTGATCATCCCCTCGGGATCAGGCCAGAACTGGCTGTCAAATTTCCAGTCGCCCTGGTTCGGCCAGTGGAAGAAATCGACGACGATGACGTCAACCGGGATGCCGCGCTTGTGGTACTCCCGCGCAACCTCGAGCAGCTCCTCCTGGGTCTGGTAACGGAGCTTGCACTGCCAGAAGCCGAGGCCGTATTCCGGCATCATCGGGACGGTGCCCGAAACCTTCGCGTACTGTTCCTCAATCTCGGCCGGGGTGTCGCCCGCAGTAATCCAGTAGTCGATCTGCTTGGAGGATTTTAACTTCCATTCGGTGACGTTGTTCCCAAACGCAACCTGGCCGACGCCCGGGTTGTTCCAGAGGAAACCGTAGCCCTTGCTGGAAAGGTAGAAGGGGACGCTCGCCTGGGTGTTGCGGTGGGCGAGCTCGAGGATGCAGCCCTTCTGGTCGAGATGGGGATGCTGGTACTGGCCCATGCCGAAGATTTTTTCCTCCGGGTCGGCCTCGAAGCTCATCGTGATCTCGAAGTTGTCGCTCGGCGTACCCTTGTATTCACGGGCCGGGCGTTTAATATTGGTGATGGTGTTAAGGTATTTGGAGTAGTCCACCCCGTGCGACCAGGCGCGGTAGTGCTCGTCGAGGAGCAGCTCATCCCGGTCGTTGAAGAAGCGGATCCGCCCGTACTCGTTGAGCTCCGCCCGGATCTTCCCATTTTTGACGACCGCGCCGCCATCCTCCGTCAGAGTGATTTCCGCTTTTGTATCCACCGGCATGGTCAAAGCCCAATCCTCTTTGGTGAAGAAATTATTCTGGGTCGCCCGCACCCGCAGGGCGTTTTCCCCCCAGGGGGTGATCCAGAGGGTTTCATATCTCCGCTTAAAGAGCAGAGAGCCGTTTTCCACTTTAAAAAATTCGCTCATTCCTGTTCCTCCCGTTTCTTGGCGGCAGCCCGCCTCGTTACCAATATTATAAATCCCCGGCCGTGATTCCGAAATAAACATTTATAATATTATTTGCACAAAATGAAACTCGATGGCGCCCGTGTCCGGACTGGGCAATTCGCATTCGGATGATTTGCCGATCCCCAGGGTTTTCGTTCTGCGAGGTACATGGAATGAATTGTAAGCGGGCATATCTCACGGGAGGCCAGCGCCGTTCATACCTCTGGCTGCGGATCGCGTTTGCAGCGAAGGCACTCTACCGCGAAAAAGGCATTACCGCCATTATAATAGCACCAATATATTACTGCTATTATATGCTTACTACTATATATCCTATAATTATACGCCTATATATAAAAAGAGGAGGATTCAATCACTGAATCCTCTCTTAGAGAAGTATTTGGCCTGCCCAAAGGGATGGAAGCCGGCCGGCTTCTCGGATCACTTCACGGCGGTAAAGAAAAAGCGGTTGAAGCGGAACATAATCTCCCCATTCGGCTGTGCCGGGTATGCGTCGGACGCCCGGCGCAGGAGCTCCTCCTCGAATTCCGCAGCATCGGCGGGGGGCAGTGCGCTTAAATAGGGGCGCAGCCTCGTCCCCTTGGCCCACTCAATCAGCGCCTGATGGGAGGGCATCCGGTGGTAGTAGGCCGTCTCCCAGAGGTCGAATTCCTCCGCGAGCTCACTTAGGATGTTAAAATATTCCGCGGGAGAGAGGGCGGAAACGGTTCGAATCTCCATCGGGCCGAGGCCCCACCGCGGTTCGGCTGTAACTTCCCGGATGATCCGAAAAAGCGGTTCCTCGTCGCTCATTGGGAGCTGAACCGCCAGGACGCCGCCGCTCCCGAGCAGGGAGAACATCTCCCCGATGAGCTTCCGGTGGTTGGGGATCCACTGGATGCAGGCGTTCGAAAAGACGACGTCATACCCGCCGCCCAGCGACCCAAGCTCCGTCTCCGCATCACAGCGGACAAAGGAGAGGCCGGGATAGCTTGCACGGGCCTTTTCGAGCATATTTTCGGAGTTATCCGCCCCGATGACTTCTGCGTCCGGGAAGAATTCCTTTAACAGGGCGGTGCTGTTCCCCGGCCCGCATCCGATGTCGAGGATCCGCTTCGGGGCGGCTAAGCTGATCCGCCTTGCAAGATCGGCGGACGGCTGGGTCCGCTGCCGCTCAAATTTTAAGTACTGCGCGCTGTTCCAATCTGCCATACTGCTCACGCTGCGGCGCGGGACGTAAAAGGAGGACGACTCCCCTTTTTTGTACGCCGCGCCGTTCCTTTCTTTTTAATTCCCATCGTTTTCATATCGAATTCTGCCGTGCCGGGTGGCCCCGGCGGGACAATTTCGCACACCAAGGTTTTACCATTCTCTAAGTTTTGTCCTGCAAGGCGCCTCGCGGGATACCAGCATTGTTATTTACTCTGCCTATGGATCGCGATTGACAGCGGAAGCATTCCGCCCTGCGAGGCCCGTGGCCGGGCTGGCCAATTTACATCTCGGCGTTCTGCTAGTCAAAAGGTGGTTGACCTGAAAGGCGCTTTGCAGGCTGTCAATCCCGCTCTTAGCACGGCTTATGAATCGCGTTCGACAGCGGAGGCACTCAGCCGCGTTTGCCCAGGCGGGGCAATTTCGCACACGAACGTTTTATCGGTCAAAAAGTTTTCAAGCCTGCGAGATGCCTAAGATGAAACAGGTACAATGTGCCTCGCGGGTTACCAGCACTGTTATTTGCACTGCCTGTGGATCGCGACTGTCCCACCGGGGTCACCCGGCGCGGGCACGGACGCGGAGTCTCTCCGTTTTGCGGCTGGAGCCGCATGGAGAACCCCCGGCGAGGGTTCTCCACCGAGAAACATCCCACCGGGATGTTTCTCGCCTCTCCTGCGCTTTGTGACGGAAAGGATTTCGCCCTTTGCGGAGGGCGAACCGGGGCGCTGCCCCAGTACCCCGCCGGGTGGCCCCGGTGGCCAATGTGCGCCCCAACGCTTAGCAATATTCAGGTTCTCATCCCGCAAGGTACTTGAGATAAAACGGTAGGATGTGTCTCGCAGGTTAAAAATTTTGGGATCGGAAACTCGTTCGTGTGCGAATTGTCAGGTCTGGCCACAGACCCCGGTCACGGGCGCGGGAGCTTCATCGAAAGGGATATCCGGTTTTTCTTTTTGTCCACCCCGATCACCCGGACGGTGACGATATCTCCGACCTTGACAGCCTCGGACGGGTGGCGGAGGAAGCGGTCGGACATTTCGGAGATGTGAACCAGCCCGTCCAGATGGACGCCGATGTCGACGAAGGCGCCGAAGTCGATGACGTTGCGGACAGTGCCGTCGAGCACCATCCCCTCGGTGAGGTCGTCGATCCCCATCACGTCGGTGCGCAGAAGGGGCTTCGGCAGCTCGTCCCGGGGATCCCGCCCCGGCTTCGTCAGTTCTTCAATGATGTCCCGGAGGGTGGGCAGCCCGATCCCGAGCTCCCCGCTCAGGGAGCCGAGCCCCGCC
>JAAWBP010000106.1 GCA_022792755.1 Oscillospiraceae bacterium
CTTCGACCTGGAAAATACCTCGACCTCCCGTTTTACCAAGGAGTTTCTCCGCCGGGCAAACCAGGAGCTCGAAGTGGTGACGGTGAGCTATGAGATGCCAAAAAGCCTAATCCTCTGCGGGCAACGGGGAAAGCTCACCCTATATATTTCGCAGATATCGACTGCGACACTGAAAAAACGCAGCGGAGTGCCTCCGCTGTCAATACGCGATTCATAAGTTGTGCTAAGAGTAGGGCGGGTATCCCGCGCGGTACAGTCTGTGGCCAGACTGGCCAGACGCGGTCCGTGGCCGGGCAGGACAGACGCGATCCCTAAGTGATACCGAACTTATAGGTTCGTAACCCGCGAGGCACGTAGTTTGCACAACGCACCTCGCAGGATAGATACCTAGAGACTGGTAAAAAGTTGGTGTGCGAAATACCAGCAGGGGTACCCTGCCCCGCGAGATGCGCTGCCCTATAACTTGTACAATGTATCTCGCAGGCTGATTACCTCAAAAACCGGTAACTCGTTTGCGTGCAAATTACCCGCGGCAGTTCGCCGCCGAATTGTCCAGCCCGGTCACGGGCATTGGCCACCGGGGCCACCCGGTTCGCCGCTGTAAACTGTAATATGGAGGATTTTATGTTGGAAAACAGACCGGTAAACGAAAACCAATACGATGAAAATCAGATCCAGGTGCTGGAGGGGCTGGAGGCAGTCCGGAAGCGCCCGGGGATGTACATCGGCTCCACCGGCCCGCGCGGGCTGCATCACCTGGTCTATGAAATCGTCGACAATGCGATCGACGAGGCGCTGGCCGGCTTTTGCAGCGAAATCCGGGTTGAAATCCTGCCGGGAGATATCATCCGGGTAACCGACAACGGGCGCGGAATCCCGACCGGAATCCACCCGAAAGAGGGGATTTCGGCGGCGACCGTCGTCTACACCATCCTCCACGCCGGCGGGAAATTCGGCGGCGGCGGCTACAAGGTGGCGGGCGGCCTCCACGGGGTCGGCGCATCGGTCGTCAACGCCCTGAGCGAATGGCTGGAACTGACTGTCTACGACGGGAAGGAAATCCATTTCCAGCGGTTCGAACGGGGACATTACGACGAGGAAATGAAGGTGACCGGGCCGACCGACAAAACCGGGACTTCGGTCATGTTCAAGCCGGATCACGAAATCTTTGAGCAGCTGAATTTCGAGTATGAAATCCTCCTCAACCGGCTGCGGGAACAGGCCTTCTTAAATGCGGGCATCCGGATCGTCTTAGAGGACACCCGCGCGGCCGAACCGGTTCGAGAGGTACTCCATTACGAGGGCGGGATCAAAAGCTTCGTCGAGCATATCCACAAGCGCCGCGCCCTTGAGCCGCTCCACGAAGAGGTGATCTACCTCACCACGGCGAAGGACGACATGACCGCCGAGCTGGCGATGCAATATAACGACAGCTATAACGAGCTGATCCTCTCCTTTGCGAACAATATCCACACCACCGAAGGCGGTTTCCACGAAATCGGCTTTAAAACCGCACTGACCCGCGTCTTCAACGACTATGGCCACCGGTTCAAAATCCTCAAGGAGGATGAAAAGCTCAGTGGCGAGGACGTCCGGGAGGGATTGACGGCGATCATCAGCGTCAAGCTGACCAATTGTGAATTTGAGGGGCAGACTAAGACCAAGCTCGGCAATACCGAAATCCGGCCGCTGATCGAGGGGATGGTCTCCGAAAGCCTGATGACCTATCTGGAGGAAAATCCGGCGGTCGCGAGAACCATCTTCGACAAAGCCGTCACCGCCCAGCGCGCCAGAGAGGCCGCCCGGCGGGCGCGGGAGCTCACCCGGCGGAAGTCAGCCCTTGAGACGGCTTCCCTCCCCGGAAAGCTGGCCGACTGCCAGGAGAAAAATATCGAAGTCACCGAGATTTATATCGTCGAGGGGGATTCGGCGGGCGGCTCCGCCAAGCAGGGGCGCGACCGGCGGTTCCAGGCGATCCTCCCCCTCTGGGGAAAGATGCTGAATGTTGAAAAGGCCCGGATCGACAGGGTTTACGGCAATGATAAGCTCACCCCGGTCATCACGGCGCTCGGCACCGGGATCGGGGACGAATTCGACATCACCAAGCTCCGTTACGGCAAGGTGATCATCATGGCGGATGCCGATGTCGACGGGAGCCACATCCGCACCCTGCTGCTCACCTTCTTCTTCCGGTTTATGCGGCCGCTGATCGAGCAGGGGCATATCTATATCGCACAGCCTCCCCTCTTCAAGCTGACCCGGAACAAAAATGTCCGGTACGCTTACTCTAACGAGGAGCGTGACCAGTATCTCCTCGAGCTCAAGGGCGGGAACCCTGATGCGAAGGTCGACGTCCAGCGGTACAAGGGCTTGGGCGAGATGGACCCGGAGCAACTTTGGGAGACGACGATGAGTCCCGAATTCCGGACCATCATCAAGGTGGAGATGGAGGATGCGGTCGCTGCGGACGAAATCTTTACCACCCTGATGGGCGACAAGGTACAGCCCCGGCGGGAATTCATCGAGAAAAACGCCCAGTATGTCATGAATCTGGATATCTAAAAAGGGCCGCTGTGCCGGGCGGATGAGAATGAATCAAGAAAACGGAGAAAATAAATGATTTTTGAAAAGAAGAAGGAAATCCCAGAGGATGAACGGGCGACCCTGCACGCGGAAGAGATGGTAGGGCTGCCGGAGGGCGACAAATACGAGGATGACGACCCGTTTGCGGGAAAGGACGGGGTGGAGGTCACCTACAACCTGCGGGCGGAGGAGGTCAAGAAGTGCCTGCTTCTGCTGCAAAAAGAGCAGATTTTTACTAGGAACCTCATCTATACCGCCCTGCTGTCGGTCATTTTCGTCCTTTACCTGGTATCGGTGATCCAGAACCCGTCCTATACGATGGGGATGATCACGCTGGCCCTCTGCGCGGGGGTCATCGCCCTAATCTGGATGATGGCGTGGCGGTACCGCACGGCGCAGGCCAAGGCGGTTTCCTCGGTAAAAGAGGATTTCAACATGACGGTATTTGACACCGGCATCCTGGTTCACCAGGAAAACGGCGATTTCCGCGCCCTGTTTTCCGAAAAGGGGTTCCGTGTGCGGGAGCTGGACGACGTATTTTTGCTGGATTTGAACAAGCAGCGGGTCTACGTCCTCCCCAAGCGCTGCATGGAGGAGGAAACGGTCGAAGCGCTGCGGCAGCGCTTTCAGGGGAACCTTTACGAAGGGAAGAAATCCTTTTTCTCGAAAGAAAAAGGATAAAAAGGAACCATTTATCGCACCGGGATGGGGCAAAAAACTGGATGGAGCCCGGTGACAAAGGCGCAATGTGAAAACAACCGATCGCTGCACACAGATGAGAAGAAGGAACAGGCGTCCTTGATATGACAAAGCTGTCGTGCGGAATGGAAGGCTGACAAAAGTCCCATTTGAGGGGAAAGGCGAAATCATCGGCTGCTGAGAAACGGCAGGTTCAATATAGTGGAAGAAATACGAGGTAGGGTGAAGTTATTTTGATCAATGATTATTCCAAGATCATCCAGCGGGATATCGAAAAGGAGATGAAAAAGTCCTTTCTGGACTACTCGATGTCGGTTATCGTCTCCCGTGCGCTGCCCGACGTCCGGGATGGGTTGAAGCCGGTTCACCGGCGGATATTGTACACGTTGTACGAAAACGGGATCACGCCCGAAAAGGCATACCGCAAGTGCGCGGACACGGTCGGTTCCGTCCTCGGGCGGTACCATCCGCACGGCGATGCATCCGTCTATGATGCGCTGGTCCGGCTGGCGCAGGACTTCTCCCTGCGGTACCCGCTGGTAGACGGGCATGGGAACTTCGGTTCGGTCGACGGCGACCCGCCGGCAGCTTACCGGTACACCGAGGCGAAGATGAGCAAAATTTCTTTGAACATGCTCACCGATATCGAGAAAGAAACAGTCGATTTCACCTCGAACTACGACGACCGGCTTTTGGAGCCGACCGTCCTCCCCAGCCGGTTCCCGAACGTCCTGGTCAACGGTGCGACCGGCATCGCGGTCGGGATGGCAACCAACATCCCCCCACACAACATGACAGAGGTGATCGAGGCGATCGAGCTCCTCATCGCCGACCCGGACGCGACCCTCGACCAGATCATGGAAAAGATCAAGGGGCCCGACTTCCCGACCGGCGGGATCATCATGGGACGGAGTGGAATCCGGGCGGCCTACGCCACCGGACGGGGGAAGATCACCCTCCGCGCCCGCGCTGAAATCCAGGAGATGAAAAACGGCCGGTTCCGGATCGCGGTCACCGAGATTCCCTACATGGTCAACAAGGCGCGGCTGATTGAGAACATCGCCAACCTGGTCAAGGAAAAGCGGATTGAGGGAATCTCCGACCTGCGGGACGAATCCGACCGGGATGGGATGCATTTCGTCATTGAGCTCAAGCGGGATGCAAACCCGCAGATCGTATTGAACCAGCTCTATTCCTTCACCCAGCTCCAGGACACGGTCGGGGTGATCATGCTGGCGCTCCACGACGGACAGCCCAAGATCATGACCCTCAAGGAGATTCTGGAGCATTACATCAACTTTCAGGCTGACATTGTCCGCCGCAGGACGGAGTACGACCTGCGGAAAGCCCGGGAACGGGAGCACATCCTCGAAGGGCTCAAGATTGCTCTCGACTATATTGACGAAGTCATCCGGATTCTCCGCAATGCGAAGTCGATCCCGGAAGGCAAGTCGCAGTTAATGGAGAGGTTCGGGCTGGACGACGTCCAGGCGACCGCAATCGTCCAGATGCAGTTAGGGCGGCTGACCGGGCTGGAGCGGACCAAGATCGAGGAAGAGCTTGCGGCGCTCCTAGAGAAGATTGCCGACTTTGAGGATATCCTCGGAAATTACAGCCGGGTGCTCGAGATTATTCAGGGTGAAATCGAACAGATCAAGAATAAATTCGGCGACGACCGCCGGACAGAGATCCAGTCGGTCAGCGGCGAGGTCGATATCGAAGACCTGATCCCGGTGGAGGACTGCGTCGTCACCCTGACCCATTACGGCTATATCAAGCGCCAGCCGATGGACGTTTACAAGAGCCAGAAGCGGGGCGGCCGGGGCGTTTCGGGGATGAAGCAGCGGGACGAGGATTTCGTGGAGGAGATGTTCATCTGCTCAAGCCACGACAATGTTCTCTTCCTCACCGACAAAGGCCGGATGTACAAGCTCAAATGCTATGAAATCCCGGAGGGCTCCAAAGCCTCCCGCGGAACCAATATCGTCAACCTCCTCTCTGTGGAAGGGGACGAAAAGGTGACGGCTATGATCCAGGGAGGGAACTTCGAGGAAGGCCAGTTCTTGGTGATGGTGACCCGCGGCGGAACCATCAAAAGGACGGCGCTCTCAGCCTATAAAAACGTCCGAAAGGGCGGATTGATCGCCATCACCCTGCAGGAGGGCGACGAGCTCGCCTGGGTGCGGGTGACGGGCGGAACCTCCGAGCTGCTGATTGCGACCAAGATGGGGATGGCGATCCGGATCGAGGAAAAAGAGATCCGCCCCCTTTCCCGTTCGGCGATGGGGGTGCGGGCCATCAAGCTGCGTGAAGGCGACGAGGTCGTCGGGATGGCGCGGCTCCGCAAAGGGGCGACCGTCATGACGGTGACCGACCGCGGCCAGGGCCGCCGGACGGAGATTTCCGACTACCGCGTCCAGGGGCGGGGCGGCTACGGTTCGATCAATTACAAGGTCGGCGACACCAAAGGCTTTGTCTGCGGGATCAAGGTGGTGGACGAGACCGACGACATCATCCTGATTTCAAACGACGGGATCATCATCCGGATGCATGTCTCCGACATCGGAGTGATGTCCCGGTACGCTTCGGGCGTGCGGGTCATGCGGCTTTCGGACGACGCCCGGGTCGTGACCTTCGCCCGGACGGAACGGGATGAAGAAGAGGAATCCGAAGCGGCGGAGGGTTTGCCCGAAGAAGAAGCGGCGGACGATATGTCTGGTGAGGCTGCGGGCGATGAGGCGCCGGCTGAGGGAATCCCTGAACAGTAAAACACAGAAAATCAAAAACCCCCGCTTGAAAGCGGGGGATCACCTGGTCTTGACATTTCGGGTAAAACGCAGGATCATAAAAACAGAAAGGCTGCCGATAGACGGTTAGCCCTCAGAAAGTTTTAGAAATAAACCGCAACTTTTGAGGGGTGGCGGTTTATTTCTTTTTTGTTATATGACCCTCGATTGACAAGGGCAGCGGCGCGCCTCCGCGCCCGTGGCCGGACCGGGCGGGGAACCCCCGCTGGTAATCGCGATTTATAAGCAGAGTAAATAACAGCGTTCATTTCCCGCGAGGTGCCTCGCAGGACAGTAACCCAAAAACCGGTAAAACCTTGGTGTGCGTATTGCCCGGCCTGGGCACAGGCGCGGAGTGCCTCCGCTTTCGATACGCGATCCATAGGCAGAGTAAATATTAACGCTGGAAACCCGCGAGCCGCCTTTAACGTATTTTTTATCTCAGGCATCTCGCAGGCTTGAAAACTTTTTGACCGGTAAAAGTTCGGTGTGCGAATCACCCGCAGGGGCTCCCTGCCCCCGCACTCAGGTGAGGATCAGGATGGTCACGCCGTCGTTGAGGCCGACCACCTTGCTCTTGATCCGGGGATGCCGCAGCCCCTTCCTGACCATGTCGCGTAGGACGGTGCCGGAGGTGCATCCGTGGATGATTGTGACCTCTTTGACACTCCCATTCGCACGGGTGAGGAACCGCTCAATATACCGCCGCGCCTCTTCCTTGTGCATGCTGTGAACGTCGATCTCGGCCTTCTGGTTGCTGAGAAACCGGGTCATTCCGTTTCGCCTTCTTCCCCAAGATAAGTAAAGCGGCGGACGGTCTCCCCGTCCCGTTCCACCAGCTCGTCCCACATCGAAGCGGGGCGGATCCACAGCCCGCCGTCCCCGTAGAGCGCACGGTAGACAACATAGGGCTCCAACGTTTCGCTGTGGGCCGCCACCCCGAGGACTTCGTATTCCTTCCCCTTGAAATGCCGGTATCTCCCCGGCTTGACAGAAATTTCCATCTCAGTCACCCTGCGGGCCGGAGGGTTCGGAATCAGCCGTCTGCTGGTCTCCCCCGGCGCCGTCCCTTTCTGAATCAATTTCAGTCTTCTCGATCCGCTCCGCCCCGTTGGTCTCCTCAAGTGGCAGGGCGATGACGTCGAGCCCGTTCCGGATCAGGTCATAGATATCGACGATCTCGATCTCAAGCGCTTCCGGGAGGGAGAGAACCTCCCCGTTGTCAAAACAGAGGATGATGTGATTCGACCGGACACTGGAAAGATAATAGCCATAAGTCTCGTCCTTTGCGATCAGCTCCAGGGCGTCGTCTGCAAGAACGCTTTGATCAACAAGGATGTAGTGGTAGGCAAATCCGCTTTCGATCAGGGAATCGAGCAGTTCCCGCAGCGGCCCCTCGTCCTCGGCCAACGGACGGAAAACTCTTCCCTCATATGTAAAATAGAGGCCGCCTTCCTCCGCGCTGTCCCGGTAGAGCCAGACGTCGACCTGTCCCGGCAGGAAACGGAGGCGGTAGGACGCTTTTTCGAGCTCTCCGGGCAGGGCCGCGCAGGGAGAAGCGTGGTTGACCGCACCGGTCAGCAGTTCATTCATGTAAACGTTTGCCTCTGCTGTCTCCTTCCCTTCACTGTATTGGGAGACCTGTACCAGTTCCGTTCCGGCGGGGACGATGTGGTTGGTAAAGCAATAAAGTGTCTGTGCCGGCTGGCTGAACAACCCGGCCGGGATCAGGAGAAAATAGGGCGCGGTGAAAACCGCAAGCAGCAGGGAGACGATCCGCTTTTTGAAGGATTCGAGATCGATCCTGCGGAAGGTGATATGGCGGTTTAAAAAGTAAATGAGGAGTCCGGCGCAGAGGATCACAGCGATGGTGTAAAACAGGGCATACCAGTTGTCGTAAGGATTGAGGGCCATCGGCTGGGCGATATATTCCTTCCACCAGCCGTTCCACTCCTGATGTGAAAAAAGAAGGAGCGCCGCGGCGGCGCAGTCAATCAAAAACCCGAGGAGGCAGACCTTGAGGATCGCCTTCTTCCAAGTCATCCGCACACCGCTCAGCCGCAGGAGCTTCAGCGAAAGGAGCAGTACCAGCCCGTCCCAGGCGATATTGAGGGGCAGAAGGGAGATCCAGAGCCAGGAGGGTTTCAGGATGAGAAGCCAAAAGGGAAAGATAAAGCTGTAGCAGCGCGCTTTACGGTTCAAGGGTTTCCCTCCTTATTTGGGGCCGCAGAAGGCTTCTTCCCGGTCAGGGAATAGCTGTGAAGGATCATGCTGCGCACCTCGTTTTCATCGGCTGAGTTCAGCCGGACTGTATTCCAGTGGGATTTGTTCATGTGGTAACCGGGCGTCACCCAGTCAAAAGCCCGCCGGAGGAAATCCGCCCGGAGCGGCTCGCATTTCAGGTTGAGGCAGGGCACGCCGTCCTTCTGATAGAACAGGGCGAAAATTTTATGGGTTTCCCGGTGCCGGAAGACCAACCATTCCTCGCCGAAAGGATAATCCCGGTAAACGCCGGGAAGGGAGCCGCAGAAGGCTTCCCAGCCGTTGTTAGGCCCTTCCATCCGGAACACCCCTTCTCAAATGAATGCTGACGAGACAATCCACACAAAACACCTTGATTCTTTTTACTTCGTTTTTCCGAAGAAGTCAAAAGGAGATAAACTATTTAACATTTTACACCAAGATATCAACAGATGCAATCCTTTTTTATTGCTGGGCACAGGCCCAGCGGCGGTTCGCCGCGCCGGGTGATCCCGGTCTTGACATTCCCGGTAAAACACGGTATCATAAAAACAGAAAGGCTGCCGATAGACGGTTAGCCCTCGGTAAGTATTGGAAATAAACCGCAACTTGTGAGGGGTTGGCGGTTTATTTCTTTTTATGCGTTAACGCTACAATCAAGCTGATTAGACTAATCACCAGCGTACAGA
>JAAWBP010000107.1 GCA_022792755.1 Oscillospiraceae bacterium
ACGAGTATGTTCTATACGCCGTCCTGCCCGTGGAACGGGAAAATTACCTCTTCGGCTTCACCTCAAAGGACCTCAGGCCGTTCAGCAGGGAAGAGGATTTCGAATTCCCGAAGGAGTTTCCGGCGGAGGGGTACTTCTGCTGGGAGATTCCCGAACGGACGGAGTAAGGGGACTTAAGGCAGCGTTGTGGAGGAAGAATTTGGATTTATTTTCGTACGATTATACAATTATTTTGAAAAAAATGAGGAAAATCAAGAAAATAGTCTTGCATTTTTAATTTTTTTGGAGTATGATGGGACTAAAGAGGTAAAGACAGCGGCGTGAAAAAAGCAGAAAGGACAAAAAGCAATGAAGATTAGTCGTATAAAGAAGATTGCTATCTCCTCACTGGTTATCGGCATTTTAGTGGTTGGTTCGGTGTTTTCCGCGTTTGCCGGGATTGCCGAGCTGGGGACGCCGGGCGTTTCTCAATGCAGCGGAGGGTATCTTGACTGGAAATATTATTCAGCGGGGGATACGCGGTATGGCCGCATTGATACGTATTACTGGGTTTATGTAAACGCTTTCTCGGGCTGTACAGTGGTCTCTAAAAGGGCAGAACGTTCGCCGATGGATCCTGACCATATGGTTTACGGTTATGTGACGGCGAAATACGGAGGAACCACGGTGTACAATAATAGGCGAATAGTCGGACATTATTTTGATGTGACAAAAGGTGTCATTACAAGAGAGTTCTGACATGCAAATTGTAGTTATAGGTTGACATTCTAAGTTGATTTACGCCGCTGTTTTTCCTTAGAATGGAGAAAAAGTATGAGGAGACAATTATCCCCCGTGTTTTTCCTGAAATACGCCTGGAATACGGGGCGGAAAAACAGGTTCCGCAAACGGCTGATGACCGTTGTCTGCGCGGCGGCGGTCGCATTTGCGGCGGTCGCCCTCGGGCAGTTCAGCGACTATCTGAAGAAGCTGGACGTCTTTATGCGGAACATTTCCGACCGGGAGCTGGTCGTCTTTAACAACGTCCACGCTGGGAATCCGTTTGATTCGATGAACCCGCCGGTCTCCCCCGAGAAGGTGGAACAGATGGCGGGGCTGCCGGGGGTGGAGCGGGTAGAACCGCTCCTTTTGTTTTCCAGTGTCGCATCCCCGTACAGCAGGAAACTTTACGCCAGAGAGCTTGCGGCCGCTTACGACCAGGAGGATTCCCGCGTGGTCTGCACCAATGTGGCAGGGTTGAAAACCCAGCGCAGCTTTAACATCGATTCCCTATATACATCTGAGGGGAGGTATGCAGTCCTCTCCTACCCCGAGGAGGAGAAACTGGAACGGATGGCGGTCTACCGGGACGGTTCGGTTGAAGAAGGGGTGTACATCACAGAAAACTTTATGAAGCTCTTGGGGCTTGCCCCGGAAGACCTGAACGGCCTGTCGCTGGCCTTCGACGTTTGGCTCGATACGGCGCAGCGGGCGGAAAATATGCTGGTCACCGACTATTTTGAAGACGGCACGACCGAGGAGTCGGAGGTGCCGGCGTCGGTTCCGTTTTCCCAAAAGCTGACCCTCACCGAACAGGTGAAGGGGGTGGTTCCGGAGACCTATTACGACCAGGCCTCGGACGCCTGCATCTACATGTCCGCCGACAGGATGGAGCAGATTCTCGCGGACTGCCCGAAGGATTACGAGGCGATGGCGTATATCACCGAATACCTGAAGGAAATCAACCCCGACAAAGTGGTGGAGGACTTTTCCGAACGATTTCCGAACGCCTATTATGTGGTGGTGGAGTCGCTGGAAGACGTTGCGCCGGTGAAGGAGGCGATTGAGGGGTTCGACCCGAATTTCACCGTCCTCCACGAATACCAGAACGTCGGGGACGCGCGCCGGGCGCTCTCCGGCAGCCGCAACATGATGATCTATGTCACCTTTGCAATCCTCACGGTCGTTCTGCTTTTGATGGCGCTGATCTACGTCGGGCTGATCGACAAGCGGCAGTTCGAGTTTGCGGTGCTGCGGGCAAACGGGCTGACCAAGCGGGAGGTGCGGCGGGTGGTCTGTGTGGAGATGGCGCTGCAATGCCTCAAAATAACGGTGTTGGGGGTCGGGCTGGCTTTTATCATTTATAAGGTTGGCCTGCGGTGGTACGCTTTCCAGTTCGACGGGATGACGGTGCTCTGGCTCTTTTTGATCTCGCTGGGGGCGGTTGCCTTGCCGACGGTGCTCTCGCTGCTCTTCGTCAACCGGTTCGAGCCCGACCGGGTGATGCGCAACTGAGGGAGCAAAAACGGAAATAGGGCCGTGGATTTCTTCCTGTTTTAGCGGGGGCTTGATGGAATGAAACGCAAAAAAGAGGTTAGAACCGTACTGGTTTCCGCCGTATGGATTGCCTGCATTCTGGCTTTGACAACCGGGTTGTTTCAGAAAGCGCTGGCCATCTATATGGCTTCCGTTCACCTGGTATTCAACCATTTGGATCATGGGATCATGCTGTATCGGGAAATTGACATGGGACTTTCAGCGAAATTCGGCGACTATTTTGTGATATTTGAAACGCTGGACGGGGAAAGAATTACTGTCAGGATGTTTCCGACAATCTTTCCGGTACTCGTATTCAGAGATTCTTTTGACCCCTGGCCTGGCTGATCCCGCTGTTGTTCATCAACCGGTTCGAACGCGGCTAGGTTGAGGAATGAGGAAGGAAAAATCAATAGGGGATACACTAAAAAAGCGGCGGGTACAAGGAAGAATCCTTGTACCCGCCGCTTGAAATTCTGCCGAAGCGACTTTTTGAAAACAGCCTTAATAGGCGGAAAAAGGGTATGGACAAAACACCGCCTAGCGGATTTGAAAGCGGCTGATGAGGCCGTTCAAGACCCGAGCCTGCTGGGACATCTCTTTCGAGACCGCCGCGCTCTTTTCCGCAGTGGCGGAATTGTTCTGAACCACCGCAGAGATCTCTTTGATCCCGGTTTCTACCATTGAGATCATCTCCGATTGCTGGATGCTGGCGGCGGCAATCTCATCCATCAGCGCTTTGATGGACTGGATGCAGTCATTGATAGACTGCATGGCGGAGACAACCATATCGGTCGATTCCGTTCCTGTCTTGACGTTCTGAACGGAGCGGCTGATGAGATCGTTGGTATTCTGAGCGGCCTCAGAGGATTTGGCAGCCAAGCTCCGGACTTCATCGGCCACCACGGAAAAGCCTTTTCCCGCGTTCCCAGCCCGGGCAGCTTCCACGGCGGCGTTCAAGGCCAGAATATTGGTTTGGAACGCAATATCTTCAATGGTCTTGATGATCGTGCTGATTTGAGTGGAAGATTGGTCGATATTTCTGGTGGCCTCAGTCAGCAGTTCCATTTTGGTATCTGCCTCGGCCGCATAGTCGTTAGCGCGGTTCACCAGTTCGCTCGCATTGCCGCAGCGTACAGTACTGGTCTGAATCTGGGAAGTAATGGCCGTTACATTTGTCATAAGCCCATCAACAGAAATCGTCTGTTCCGTCGTGCCCTGCGCCAGCGCTTGAGCGCCTGAAGATACCTGTTCCGCACTGACATCCACCTGGCTTGCCACCTGAGAGATATCGCGGATCACGTTTACCAGATTGGTGTGGATGGATTGCAGGCTGGTGGACAGGAGCTTGAAATCACCGATATAATAGGCCTCATTTTCCGTAACATCGATGGCGAGGTTTCCGTTGGCCATTTCGCCCAGGAGGCGGCCTACATCGTCAACGGTCTTTCGCAGACAGCCGCAAACCCGGTGGGTGGTCTGGGCGATCATGCCGATCTCATCCGACCGGCTGTAAAAGGGCGCCAGCTCCTGATCGGCGGAGAGATTCAAATCTCCCAAGCGGCCAATGGCGCGCTCCACCACCATGAGGTTCCTGCCCTCCCGCCGCAGAAGCAAAAGTGTGAACAGGATCACGGCGGCGGCCATGGCTGCACACAGCGCACCTACTAAAACACGCACCATCGTCACAGCGGAGAAAACTTCTGTGGCGTTATCCCGGACCATAAAGATCCAGCCGCGGTCTTTCAGGTATTTGTAGACCACCAGCTGCTCTACCCCGTTTTCATCCCGGTAGGAATATGTATTAGCCTGGGTTCCGCCGTCTTCCTGAACACGCCGGATAATCTCCTGGTATCCGGCATCAGTGGTCTCGGTGTTCAGCAGTTCTTCATCTTCATGGTAAAGATAGACGCCTGTGCTTGCGTTCAGGAATACATACTCGCTGTTAGGTAAGCCCTTGATATCCAGATTCAGCAGCGAGTCCATGAGACGGCTGGCATAGACGCCGGCCCCCACATAACCGATACACTGCTGGCCCTCGAAGATGGGATAGTACATGGACAAGATCATGCTGCCGGTTCCGGGGGACTTCATAATTCCCAGATTGGTCAGCTCCTGTTGGGACAGGATCGTATCCTGAAAGGTTTTCAGCGAGTCTCCCGACCGGGTGGTCATACCGATGGCGCCCTGGGAGGTGTGGGTCAGAACATGGGTGCCTGGAGTGGCGATGTATAGGCCCTCAAATACGCCCTTGACGGCGGCAAAGTCCTCCGTATATTTCTGAGCCCGCGCCAGCAGTGCCGGGTCGTCGGGAGTCCGAAGCAGATCACGAACTTCGTTGCTCAGGGCAAAAGCGGTCATATATTCCTCCGCGGAGAGCACATATTCATCGATGATGGCGGCCCTGGATTCCACAGCGTCGGTCATTTGGTTGGTAATGTCACTTTTTACCATAGAAGCAGTGCTGGTAGATACAACCAACCAGAGCAGCATTGTGCCAACCAGCGTGATAATTGTTGTAATAATTCCAATTCGCGTAGCAAGTTTTTTATTTTCCATGAATCGCATAAGTATCCCCTCAAAGAAAAAATTTTCAGACCAAAATTATCTCATCTGCAAGGTGCTCTGATCCCAAAGCTACAGAGCGAATTTGGTCTAATACTTGTTAACCACAAATAGCATAGCACATTTTTCCAATATATCAAGAATCTTCCACCTTTATCTGCCCGTAATAAATAAGGAGCGGGAGATGCAGTACTGACACTGCGCCCGGACCTCACGATATAATATTCTTGCTTTAATCTATTGATTACCGCGTATAGACGAAACAAACAGGGGGCAAGGACAGTTCGCCCCCTGACTGTTTTACGAATAATCAAATAAAAATCCTGCGGAACACGTCGTAAAAGCTTTGGATCAATACATCTTACGGGCTGTAAACGTTATTACTAGCACGACCCGGGTATCTCGTATTGACAGCGGAGACTCCCCGCCGCGTTTGGTTAGACTGGGCAATGCACACAAGAGTTTAAGGCACAAACTATTTACCGCAGGGCTGTGACTTTTTCTGCCGAAGGGTTCGCGGTATGCAGCCGGCGTTGATCTCAGATAAAACGGGGGAGGATGTACTCGAGGAGGCATTCCACCGCTAACACACCGCCGCAGGCGGACAAAGCGACGGTCAGCAGCCCCTTTTCCAGATAAGAAAGCACCACGGCAATGAGCAGCCCCGCAGCCGCCGACCAGACGCTGCCGGTTGAAAAGAGGATTTCGGGGAAGGTCATTGCTCCCAGCACCGCGTAGGGGATGTAGTAAAGAAAGGATTGAACCCGTTCGTTTTCAAGCTTTTTCTTAAAGACAGCCAGCGGGATCATCCGGATGAGGTAGGTGACCCCTGCCATAACGGCGAGGTTGAGCCAAAACATTGGATTCATACCGCGTCCTCCTTCCCATTTGTGCGGAGGGGAAAGCAGAAGGCTCCCAGCCCTGCGGCGGCAACCGCGCAGATAATCACAGAAAAGCCGCTTGAAATTTGGTTGAGGCCCGGCACAAAGCGGAAAACACAGCTGAGGAGCACAGCGAACAGCACGACCTTCAAAACCGGGCGGTGGCGTTTAGCGGGGGGGATGATGATGGCGAGGAACATACCGTAGATCGCAATTCCCAAGGCCGACCGGACGAGCTCCGGAAGCAGGCTGCCAGCTGCCGCCCCGATCAGCGTCCCCAGCGCCCAGCCGAAATAGGGCGCTAAAATCAGGCCGTAGAGATACCGTTTGCCGATTTCGCCTTTCTTGCTGCTCGCCACGGCGAAAACTTCGTCGGTGTTGCAGAAGGCGATGAGCAGTCGGTCGATCAAACTGACCGAGCGGTGAAGCTTTTGGGAAAGGGAAAGGGACATCAGTGCGTAGCGGATATTGATGACAAACTGGGTCAGCGCCATCTCGATGCAGGAGCCTGCGGCGAGCAGCGGCAGCCCTGCAAATTGGCCGGCCGAGGTGACGTTGAGCATCGAAACCAGCACGGCCGCCCAGATGGGCAGCCCGGCCCCGACCGCCATAATCCCGAAGGTGAAGGAGACCGAGAGATAGCCCAGCCCAATCGGGACGCCGTCCTTTAACCCTGTCCGGAAGCTGTTTTCCACCCGGCTGTCTGTCGATGTTTTTTCGTAATCCATCCTGTTTCGCCCCTTTATGACTACAAATAGATAACTCTTGCCTTTAAAGCGGCAGATTCCATCTTGATGATTCAGCGAGGTGGATCATCCGCAAAATCACCAGAGAAATGAGTCCTGATTGTATATAAATGACAGGACAATGCCCCTTATTGAAACTGTCCAAGTCAAAAAACGCGCCGCAAAAAAGCGCTCCTGGAAAAGCGGGAGCGCTTTCGTCAGACCGGCCGAACGCCGAATAGAGACATCAGGAACGGGATCACCCAGATGAGGAATAAAATCAGCCCGGCGGCACAGCCGCAGCTGATCAAAATCCGCTTGAGCTGGCTTTTGGCCGAGCCTTCACCCTCCTCTGGAACGTAGGGTTCCCCTTGGTTGAAATCGAACTTTTTTTCACATTCTTCACAAAGACCGTGCTCGGTCAGTTCCTCTACCTTTTTGCGGCATAGCATACAGCGCATCTTAACTCTCCTGTTTTTCACCCGAACTGGATCAAAATCCTTTTTGGTAAAGGTAGTATAACACATTTTCCTCCAGGGTGCAAACGATAGGCCGAGACGCCGGCGTTTGAAACCATACCGTAAAAAATTACGCCTGGACGTTGATCTCAGCAGTTCCTTCCACGGGAGTGCTCATCTGCGCTGTGTATTGCTGGACGGCTGCATCCACTGTCGGCGAAGTCAGCGAGGACAGCGCCTGCGCCTGCTCTCTCAATTCCATCTGAGTTGCGGACAGCTGCCCTTGAAGCTGGTTGTCAATCACAGCCTCCCGGATATAACCCGATTCCCGGATGACCCGCATCGTCCGGCGGCGGAGGAGATCCTGCCGCAGCCGCAGCGCCTCTTTACGCTGGTCTTTCTGCTCGGATTTTTTACGCCGGACTTCCGTCAGCCGTTCGCTGTCCAGATCGCGCCGCTTTTTCCCGGCCCGCTGAACCACCTTTTGCAGCTGGTTGATCGCGGCCCTGATGCGGCCCGCATTATCGCTGTCCTGGCGCATCGCCGTCTTGAGCTGGGCGATCCGCCGCCGGGCGTATCCGGAAGCGGAGCTGACCTGCGCGTGGTTTTTGGCTCTGGCTAAACGGGCGTGCGCCTCGACCGGGGCATAGCCGTACTGAGAGCCGTTTTTGGGAAGCTGGAGGCTCTTTTTCCGCGCCTCCGCCTTTTCCCGCGCTTCCTGCATCATCTCATATAGGGTCGGCGCCTTTTCTTCCGGCTCGGCCGGCGTTTGGATGGTTTCTGCCTTTTTTATCTCTTCACCCGCTGCTGCGGGAGATTTCTGCGGCTCGTTGGAATAACTCCGCTGCGGGACAGCCATACCCGCACCGTATACTTTCATATCGCTCATAACTGCCCCTCCCAACAATTATTGTATGAAATCGTCTGAAAAAGGCCATCTGTTTCTCTGCCTTCTCCGTCGATTGGAGCGATTGCAAAATGCTTCGCCCTTTATTAGAATATCGGCTATCAAGGGGAAAATAAAAGAGGAAGAGGAAAATTTTATGAAACCCGGTTAAACGCCGGCAGGAGTTCGCGGGAGAAATTCCCTTGCGGACTTCAGTCACGCCGTGTGCAGGACATGTTTTTCCCCGGCGCGGCATATATCTGGAAAGAGGGAGGGCGAGCCTGATGGATCCGAATGAACGAATTGCATCGATTACAGCCCTTGCTGCGCTGATTGCATCCAGGCTTAGTGACGACGAACTGGGTTTGGCTGCGGCGGTTTTTACCCAGCTGGGGGATACTTTATCTACGATCGCCGTTCAGAGGTCACTCAATCAAACGGGACAGAAATAAACGCCTGAATCTGTCAAAAAAAGTTGTATCCTCTAGGAGAATCAGGTATAATAAGATCATCAAATCAAGAAAGGCGGAGCAATCATGATTATTGTCAACACCGATTTTATCAGCGGAAAAGAGCTGCAAACGCTGGGTCTCGTCAGAGGGGCGACCATCCAGTCCAAAAATATTGGACGGGATATCACCCAGAGCTTTAAAACACTCGTCGGAGGCGAACTGAAAGCCTATACCCAGATGATGAGCGAAGCACGCGATCTTGCAACCCAACGGATGATTGCGGAAGCCGAAACGGTCGGCGCCGATGCGATTATCAACGTGCGGTATGCGACCTCCGCTGTCATGCAGGGAGCCGCGGAAGTGATGGCTTACGGCACTGCGGTGAAATTCCTGTAAGCGTTTTGATGAAGCTGATCCGGCAGGGCGGGCGGCCCTGCCGCGCGGTATCCGCCGGCACGGGACAGTCCGCGCCGGCGTTTTTTAATAAGATGGGGTATGCTTTATGAATGAGAACGCAAT
>JAAWBP010000108.1 GCA_022792755.1 Oscillospiraceae bacterium
GGTCCGGCGTTCCGCTTCAAGGGTCGTTTCCGGCCCATGGCCGGGAAAAACCCGGTAATCGCCCTCTAATCCAGACAGCCGCCTGAGCGATGCAGACAACGCTCGGAAATCCCCGCCGTAAAAATCAGTCCGCCCCACCGAACCGGCGAAAAGAGTATCCCCTGTAAAAAGGGCGCCCCCGCTGCGGTACACCATCGATCCCCGGGTGTGCCCCGGCGTGTGGAGCGCCTCAAATTCGATGCCGCCCAGCATAAACCGTTCGCCGTCAACGACCGTGCGGCCGATCGAAAAGAGGGCGACCTGTCCGCCGACCAGTGCCGAGGCATCCTGCTGCGGATTGCCCGGCATCTCCTCATCCTCCGCCCCGATGACCACCTCTAAAGGGTATTTCTCTTTGAGCGCCGCAACGGCGCCGGCATGGTCGAAATGCCCGTGGGTGAGCAGGACGGCGCAGGGCATCAGCCCCTTTTCCTCCAGCCTGCGGGAAATTTTATCGGCATCCGCCCCCGGGTCGATCAAAACCGCGGCTTCTTTTTGCTTCCAGACAAGATAGCAGTTCGCCCCCATCGGCCCGACTGCAATCACATCGATCTCCATCATATTCCCCCCAGCTCAGCGTTTTGTCAGAAAATCCGTATCCAAAAGGATTGTCACCGGCCCATCGTTGACCAGGGACACCTCCATATCCGCCCCAAACCTGCCCGTCTCGACTGGGCCGCCGCACAATTCCCGCATCCGTTCGACGAAGTAATCGTAGAGGGGTTCTGCCTCGGACGGCGGCGCGCTTCGGTCGAAGGAAGGGCGCCTCCCTTTTTTGCAGTCCGCCCCCAGCGTGAAATTCGAGACGATCAAAAGGCCGCCGTTCACGTCGTTGACCGACCGGTTCATTTTATCCTGCTCATCGGTAAAGATGCGCAGGCCGGCCGCCTTTTCCGCCAAAATGTCCGCCTGGACGCGGGTATCGCCCTGCATAACGCCCAGAAGTACCACCAGACCCTGTCCGATCTTTCCTCCGGGCACGCCGTCGATCACAATCCCCGCCTTGGAGACCCGCTGTAAAACCGCTTTCATTCCTCTAAACTCCTTTACTGCTTTCCGGAGCGTTCTACCGAAATCACATCTCTTATTTTAGACAGCTTCTGGATGATATTTTTCAGCTGATCCACCCCGGCAATCCCAATGGTCACGACAATGTTGGCATTCCCGTTTTTGAGCTCCCTGGCCTGGATTTCATGAACAGGGACGCGGAACCCTGCCAGCGCCACCGTAACGTCCGCGAGAAGGCCGTTGCGGTCATGGGCGACGATATCCAGCGTGCAGCGGTAATGAGTTTGATTCGTCTCCGCCCAGTGGACGGGAATCCATCGGTCGCGTTGCTCCGCGTTCTTGACCGAAGCCAACACGTTGACGCAGTCCTGCTTGTGGATGGAAACGCCGTGGCCGCGGGTGATAAACCCGATAATCGGATCGCCCGGAAGAGGGGTGCAGCACTGGGAAAACTTGACCAGGCAGTTGTCGATGCCGTCCACGATCACGCCGCTTCCTTTGTAGTCTGTCCGGGGGATTTCGGGAACTGCCGCGCGCTCCGATTCAGCCTGTTTCGGTTTATAATTTCGGACATAGTCGTCCTTGATCCGCGCAATGACCTTGGAGAGAAGGATCCCGCCGTAGCCGATCGCGGCGTAAAAGTCATCCACACTGTGAAAATGATACCGCTTTGCAATCGAGAACAGGAACTCTTCCATCTCTTTTTCAGGGAGGGCGATCTGGTTGCGTTTAAATTCCCGCTCAATCTCACCCCTGCCCTCGGCAATGTTTTCGGTGCGTTTCTCCTTCTTAAACCAAGCGCGGATTTTGTTTCGGGCTTCCCCTGTCCGCACGAGGTTTAGCCAGCCGCGGTTCGGCCCGTGGTTGGGCGAGTTGCTGGTAATGATGTCGACGACGTCGCCGGTTTTGACTTTATAATCAAGCGGCACAATCCGCCCGTCGACCTTGGCGCCGGTCATCCGGTTGCCGACCGCACTGTGGATGGCATAGGCGAAATCGATCACCGTCGACCCGACCGGAAGGCTTTTGACGTCCCCCTTCGGTGTGAAGACAAAAACATCCTCGGCGCCGAGGTCGATCTTGATGTTGTGAACGAGTTCCTCCGGGCTTTCGCTCTCCTGCTGGGATTCGATCAGCCGGCGGATCCAGGCGAAGCGCTCCTCCTGTTTGTCCTTCCCCTGGATTCCCAGCTTATACTTCCAATGGGCGGCGATCCCGTACTCCGCCGTGTAGTGCATATCCCAGGTTCGGATCTGGATTTCAAACGGGATGCTCTCTTTGCTCAGCACCGTCGTGTGGAGGGACTGGTACATATTGGCCTTCGGCGTAGAGATGTAATCCTTGAACCGGTTTGGAATGGGTGTAAACATATCGTGCATGATCCCGAGGATATTGTAGCACTCGATCACCGTCGAGGTGATGATCCGCACGGCGTAGATGTCGTAAACCTCGTCAAAGTCCCTTCCAGCCATATAGACCTTGCGATAGATGCCGTATAGGCTTTTGACCCGCCCTTCGATATGGGGCTTCATGTCGTACTCTTCCAGCCGGTTTTCAATCCGGTCGATGATCCCGGGGATAAAGAATTTGCGGTTCGACTCCTTTAGCTGCAAGGTGTCCTCGATCTCCCGAAGCGCGACCGGGTCGAGGTATTGGAGCGCCAGGTCTTCGAGCTCCTCCTTGACCGCCCGGATGCCCAGCCGGTGGGCGATCGGCGCGTAGATCTCCATCGTCTCTAAGGAGGTATCCCGCTGCTTTTGAGTCGGCCGGAAGGAAAGTGTGCGCATATTGTGCAGGCGGTCTGCCAGCTTGATGATAATCACGCGGATATCCTGCGCCATAGCGAGGAGCATCTTCCGCACGTTTTCCGCCTGCTCCTCCTCCTTAGTAGACAGAGGGACTTTGCTCAGCTTGGTCACGCCGTCCACAAGGCTCGCAATTTCTTCGCCGAACTTGAGGGTGAGCTCCTCCTTTGTCACCGGCGTATCCTCTACAACGTCGTGGAGAAGCGCAGCGCAGATGCTCGCTTCGTCCATCCCGAGTTCTACGAGGATCGAAGCGACGGCAATCGGATGCGAAATATAAGGTTCGCCGGAATCCCTGAGCTGCCCCTCATGGGAGGTTTTGGCAAAATGGTAAGCCGTTACGATCTGCTCCTTGTCGTACAGACGTTCGCTGCGGTCGATTACATCCAATAAATTATGCAGGTATGCTGGCATTTCTCATTCCTCTGTTTCCTGTTCCCGCCCCCGCCTTTGCAGAGACCGGAATAATCTGGAGGCTGTCAATGAGACGGCGGGCGGATTTTCCCGTACCGTCACAATGCGGCGAACCTCCGAATAATCGAGCAGTTCAAGCTCCCGCAGCACTTCCAGTGCCATGCGGAACTGAATATAGTTTATTTTATGACAAAACGCGGTAAAATACAACGTTTCCAAATCGCCTCTGTAAACCGAAAGGCGTTTTAACAGCCGGTAGACCGGGATCATTTCCTCCCGGCTGAGCGAACACTTCGCTTCGTCCGGTTCGGCGGTGTTTTCGCACAGCCGTTCGGCCAGATGCCGCTCTTGGATCAGCTCCATTTCGTCGAGTCCGGCAGGACGGATTTCCTTCATCCGCAGTGAAGGGGAACGCCTGCCCGCGAATTCGCTGACCTCGAGGCTGACTAAAAGATCGGCTTCAAAGCCCGCGGGATAAGGGAACACAGCCGTCTCGCAGCCAAAGCAGAGAACCTCGGCCCGCTTCCCACCCTTTTCGAGAAGCAGTTTGGTGTGCTTTCCGCCCGAAAGAGGCTGAATCGTTTCGATCCGCATCCCCTCCATCAAAAAAACCGGCTCCGGGTTCTCCGTCCCAAACGGTTCCAGACGCCGCAGGCATTCGGCGTGTTCCAATGTGGCCTCTTCCGGCTTCAGCATCCGGTCGATCCGGCAGGTTTCTACAGGAAAGGTCTCTAAGCCGTCCGCATATTCGCTGACCGCCTTGGAAAAGGCGGGGATTTTTCCCGTTTCAAGGGTCAAACCACCTGCCTGAGAATGCCCGCCATAGCGGATGAGCGCCCCTGCACAGGCCTGGAGCGCTTTAAAGACAGAAAATCCCTCCACACTCCGGGCGGAACCCGTCGCTTGGTCTCCGTTCACCGAAAGGAGGAAAACCGGTTTTCCAAACCGCTCCAGAAGCCTGGCGCTCACGATTCCGATCACACCGGCGTCCCAGCCTTCTCCAGCCAGAATAAGGACACGCCGCCGGAGAAGCGCCGGGTTCTCGTCGAGTTTTTCGAGCGCTTCCTCCAGAATTTTTTTTTCGGTCTTTTGACGCCGGGCGTTCAGATGATCCAATTCCTGTGCAATCCGGTCGGCCTCCTCCCTGCTGCCGCAGAGAAAAAGCTCCGCAGCCAGCGAGGCGTTTCCCATCCGGCCGGCCGCATTGATCCGCGGCACCAATCCAAAAGCAACCGAGCGGGCTGTCACCGTTTTGATCCCGGAAACCCGGATGAGTGCATCCAAGCCCGGATTCCCGCTTTTCCTCAGCTTTTTTAACCCTTTGCGCACAAGGCTCCGATTTTCCCCCGTCAAAGGAACAGCATCCCCAACCGTCGCCACAGCGGCCAACACCAGAAGTTCATCCAACTCCGACAGGGCAACATCCCCCAAAAGCGCACGCGCCAGCTGAAACGCCACCCCGGCGCCGCAGTATGCGCGAAACGGAAGGACAGTATCCCTCCGGTGAGGGTCGACGACCGCGGCGGCACAGGGCAGA
>JAAWBP010000109.1 GCA_022792755.1 Oscillospiraceae bacterium
CCGGTTTGGGGTGGATAGAGGGATTCGAACCCTCGGCCTCCAGAGCCACAATCTGGCGCGCTAACCAACTGCGCTATACCCACCATATTGGCACGCCCGACAGGATTCGAACCTGTGACCTACTGCTTAGAAGGCAGTTGCTCTATCCAACTGAGCTACGAGCGCATACTGCCCCGCCCGGGCAAGAATGGAGCGGGTGATGGGAATCGAACCCACACAACCAGCTTGGAAGGCTGGGATTCTACCATTGAACTACACCCGCGTATTTCCGCCGCCATATTTGACGACGAAAATTATTATAGCAAAATACAGCTGCTTTGTCAAGCTTTTCATCCAGACAAAGCGATCGGGCTGCAAGGCGTTTTTCATAGAAGCCTTGAACAGCCGGATGGGCTGCACCGCTCACAAATGCCGCAGAGTATCTCCCCCTGCGGCGTTTGGCGCCCTGACCACTTCGTCTACGCAATATCAAAGAAAAGGCTGCCGTCCCGTTCGGTAAGCCCGATCATCGCCGGAGGATTTTCATACCGATCCACAAGCGCTGAAGCGATCTGATCCTCCACCTCTTTGCGGATCTTCGTCCGCAGATCCCGGGCGCCGAAACGGTTCCCCTCCAGTTTATCGACCAGCCACTCCACCGCTTTCTGGTCGAAGCCGAACCCGATCCCCTTTTCCCGGAGCGGCTCCACGAGCTCATCCAGCATCAGGCGGGCGATCTGGTAGAGCGATTCCTTCCCAAGCGGGTTGAAGACAACCACTTCATCCACACGGCCCAAAAATTCCGGGCGGAGGATTTCTGACAGGGATTTCAAAGCCTTTTCCTTCGAAATCTCCTGTGCGCCCTTGTTGAAGCCGACCACCCCGCTCTTATCGTTCGAACCGGCGTTGGAGGTCATGACGATGACCGTATTTTCAAAGTTGACCGTCCGCCCCTGCCCGTCGGTGATCCTGCCCTCATCCAAAATCTGGAGGAGGATATTCATCACGTCAGGATGGGCCTTTTCGATTTCATCGAAGAGGATGACGGAATAGGGCTTCCGGCGCACCTTTTCCGTCAGCTGCCCCGCCTCGTCGTATCCGACATACCCGGGAGGCGCCCCGATCATCCGGGACACCGTGTGCTTTTCCATATATTCCGACATATCGAGCCGGATAAGCGGGTCAACGTCGTCAAACAGCTCCGATGCGAGCACCTTAACCAGCTCGGTTTTCCCCACCCCGGTCGGCCCCACGAAGATAAAGGATGCGGGCCGGCGGCGGTTGCTGATCCCTGCGCGGTTC
This sequence comes from Oscillospiraceae bacterium, assembly GCA_022792755.1. Taxonomy (GTDB): domain Bacteria; phylum Bacillota; class Clostridia; order Oscillospirales; family Ruminococcaceae; genus Metaruminococcus_A. Next base: position 1,282 of record JAAWBP010000109.1, read on the forward strand.
CGGCGGATTGCAGCGCAGACTGCGGAAATTGCTTCGTCCTGGCCGATGACCTTGGAATGGAGAACCTTTTCCAGCGAGCCGATTTTCTTATATTCGCTCTCCTGGATTTTTGCCGCCGAGATGCCGGTGCAAAGCTCGATCACCTTGGCGAGGTCTTCGAGCGTCACCTGAATCTGGGCGACCTGCGGTTCGAGTTCCGCGATCTGCTGGCGGACTGCGAGGGTTTGGGACTTGATCTGCGCCAGTTTTTCATAGTCGACGTTCTGCGGGTCGCCCTCCATCTCCTCCTCGAGCTTGGTGAGAGACTGGTCTTCCCGCGTCAATTTTTCATATGCGGTCAGCTGAGGGCTCCGGAGGGAGGCGCAGGCGCAGGCCTCGTCCAACAGGTCGATGGCCTTATCCGGCAGGAAACGGTCGTTGATATACCGCTCCGACAGGACGACCGCCTCCCGGACGATTTCATCCGACGCCTTGACCCGGTGGTAGGCTTCATAATACCCCTTCAGCCCCAGCAGAACCTGATAGGCATCTTCGATGCTGGGCTCCTTTACCGTGACCGGCTGGAACCGGCGCTCGAGCGCAGAATCCTTCTCGATATGCTTCCGGTATTCGTTAAACGTCGTCGCGCCGATCACCTGGATCTCCCCCCGTGACAAAGCGGGCTTGAGGATATTCGCGGCGCTCATAGAGCCTTCGGAATCCCCCGTGCCAACGATGGTGTGGATTTCATCGATGAACAGGATGATGTTCCCAGCCGCCTTGACCTCGTCGATCAGCCCCTTGACCCGGCTTTCGAACTGGCCGCGGAACTGGGTTCCCGCTACGAGGGCCGTCATGTCGAGGAGATACAATTCTTTGTCCAAAAGGCGGAAAGCGACCTCCCTCGACGCGATTTTCTGGGCAATCCCCTCGGCGATGGCTGTTTTTCCAACGCCGGGCTCCCCGATCAGGCAGGGGTTGTTTTTGGTGCGGCGGGTCAAAATCTGAACGACGCGGGCAATTTCGCGCTCCCGCCCGACAATCCTGTCCATCTGCCCCAGTCTGGCCCGTTCGGTGAGGTTGGTGCAGTAGTTGGCCAGAAACTTTTTCCCCGCTTTTTCCGCCGCCTTTTTTTTCGTCCTTTTCTCTGCCTTCCCCTCAGAATGCTCTCCCGGATCCGGCGCAGCCTGACCGGCCGAACCTTTCCCAAAAAGGTTCTGGAGGAAGTTTGGCATCATATCCGCGCCGCCCGGTTCAAAGGAATCGCCGTCGTCGTCGGCCAGCGCCATCATCTGGTCGCTCATCATCTCGAGGTCGTCGTCCGAAATCCCCATGCTGTCCATCATCTGCTGAACCTGCGGAATTCCAAGCTCGCGCGCGCATTGCAGGCAGAGTCCTTCATTAATTGTCTCACTGCCTTCCATCCTCGACATAAAGACAACGGCCATCCGCTTTTTACACCTGCTACAAACCATACTGCTCTCCTTCATATCAATCTCTATTTCACACTTCCCGCCTGCTCAAAGAGGATTCTTTTAAAAGGCGGACAAACTCTCTTCCATACATAATCAGCGCGAACAGCGTGACCGCAATGACTGCTGTGTTACATACTATCAGCCAGATGTCACGAACCTGTGGAATAATTATGAACAAAAACATAACTGTATAAATCATAAAGGTCGCAAGCTTGCCGAACCAGCGGGACGAAACCAGCTTGACTCCCCTTCCGGACAGAATCAGCCCGCCCAAAAGCATCAGCAGTTCCTTGCAGGCGTAGACAGCCAAAACAGGGATGATCTTCGGATAGGGAAAGGTCAGGCAAAAGAGGACGGCCGCCACCGTGATTTTGTCGGCGGCCGGATCCAAGACCTTCCCCAGCTGGGTGATTTGATGGAATTTCCGCGCAATATAGCCGTCGAGCACGTCCGAGACACCGGAAACCACGAGGATTACAGCCAGCCAATAACGCTGTCCCGGCGGAAGGAGAAAAAAGGAAGCGACAAAAACCGGAACCAGCACCAGCCGGAAAATGGACAGGACATTTGGAATACTCATAAAAGCGTTTGAGCGCCGGCGAAAAGCGGCGTCCCTTTCTTACAGATTGATTCCCGCAAATATGTTGGTCACATTGAGATGGTAGAGCCATTTGAAAAGGAAGGTGGACTCTACAACTTCGTCGTTCAGCCACGAAATGCCATTCGAGGAAAGCAGGATGACCGCCTTGACCAGAAAGACCAGAACCACCAGCCAAAGGCAGGCCTGGAGCACGCCGACCACTCCGCCGAGGAGCCCGTCAAACGTCCCGATCACTGGAATCCGGCGCACCCGGATGAGCAGCTTATCCACCATCCGCAGGGCGAACATACACAGCAAAAAGAGGATCAACACCGTGAGGATACTGATCAGCGCCACCAGCATCGGCCTCAAAAGGCCGACAATCGCGTCGCTCATCGTCCCGGAATTCTCCGACATCGTCGTCTGAATGTTCGAGATCACCTGCTCTTTCGAACCGAAGAGGAAATCCAGCGGGCCCGAAAGATAACCGGGGAGATTCTGGTACATATTATCTACCGCAGCCGCTAAATTATTATTGGTCCCGGCAATCACCTGCGTTTCGACCGTCGAGGTGAGCCAGGGCTTCACCATCGAGTCGAAGATCCCTTCGGCGATCATCCCGCCGAAGAAAAAGGAAATAACAGACGCCGCAAAAAAGCCGACCAAAGAAAACACGGAACGGAGGAATCCCTTTTTGTACGCGGCAAAAATAACCACCGCGACCAGCGCCAAAACGATGATGTCAATGATCCAATTCAAGAAAAGCACTTCCCTTCTTTATTCTATTGCGTCCCCGCAACTGAAATTTCACCCAGGCCCAGCGCATATACGGCCGAACCAATCACCGCAATTTTAGTCGTATCAGACCGAACCGGGATCTGCTCCACTAAATTCATATGGGAATCGAGGCGCAATATTTCATTCTCCCCGAGGATGTAAACCGCCCCGTCCACAACCTCGATCCACTTAATCGTCTGCTTTACGGTATAAGAACCGATTTGATTGCCGCCGTTGTCCAAAAGCACGATCTCCCGCTCCTCCGAATTGGCGGAGGACGAAAGCGCTACGGCCGTATGATTGCCTGACAGGTCGGCAAAATCGCTGATGTTTTTGGAGTAAGGGTATTCAGCCTGGATTTCCCCGCCCGTTGAAAGGAAAGAGACCTTGGTATCCCCGATGACACAGAGCGAACCGTTGCTTTTAAACCGGGCCGAAAGGATCATCATATCGGTAAAAGGGACGGAAACAACCTGCTGCCCCTCCCCCCAGGAGATATTCATCAAATAAACGGTCGAAAGGATGACGCCGTCCTTGGCACCGATGCAGCTGACCGCCAGCCACCCGTCATCCCGAAGGGCGGCCCCGGTGATCTGCCCGTCGGAGGAATACCACTTGAAAAGCTGCTTGTTCTGCGCGCTGTAAACCGTCACCGAACCCGCATAACGCTCCTCAGTCGTGGCAATAGCGACGCTTCCCCCGTTGTTCATCGCCCCGCAGATGATCTCGTTTGCCATCTCCTGCTCGAAAGAAACCCCCTTATCGGTAGCCACCTGAAAGTCGTTCCCACCCCGGTCGTAAAGCAGAACCCTGTTGTCCGTACAGTAAACCGAAGGGCGGGTGTAGCTGTGCGGGAGGTTGAGAAGGGTTTCCCCTTTGTCGCTGTAAAAATACAGCTTGCCGTCGGTTGCCATAACCAAGGAGGAGCCGCAGCGCCCAAACTGGAGCGGGCGGTCCCCAAAAAGCTTTTTTGGGAACCCCACGCTCTCCCCGCTGTTCTTCGGCACGTTGCCCCTGAGCAGGTCATAAATACTGCCAAACCCATAGTTGGTCGCTAAAAGCGTCATGATACCCGCAATGACTAAAACAACAGCGACCGTGCCCAGACGGCGGAGCTTCCGCTTCCTGCGCCTTTTTTTCCGGTAGAGCTCGATGTCGTTGGATGGAACGGGGGAAGACGTGTTAGCAGCCATGGAAACCTCCTATCAAAAGCCAGGGATCCCCTCACCTGGCGGTTTTGCTGAAAAAGGCGGGACGGCAAGGCCACAAGGCGAAGACGTGCAGCCGCTCCCCTGCCTGAGAAAGGTTCGGTCAGCCGTTTTGGAGCGTATCCGCCTTTGTAAAGTGAGGATAGAACACTTGGTTGAGATAAAGCCCGCAGGGGGAGGCCGTCTTCCCCGCCCCATGACGGTCCTTTGACAAAATCAGTTGGTCGAGCTCCTCCAAGGACAGCCGCCCCTCATTTACTTTGAGCAGGGTGCCCACCAGGATGCGAACCATGTTATATAAGAAGCCGTCCCCTGTCACCGACACCTGGACGAAACCATCCCGGCGGGTCAAGCGAAACTCGGTCAGGGTTCGAACCGTGTCTTCAACCCCTGAGCCGGTGTTGCTGAACCCGGCAAAATCGTGCGTTCCGAGAAAGTGAGAGGCAGCGGCGTTTAAAAGCTCCAGATCGACCCCGCGGCGGTAATGGAGGGCGAGCCCCTCGTAAAACGGATTGCGGTATTCCCCTTCATACAGCCGGTAGAGGTACTGCTTACCCACCGCGGAATAGCGGGCATGGAACCCATCCGGAACTACCCGGCAGTCCAGTATGACGATGTCTCGGGGAAGCACCCGGTTGAGCGCCCTCACAAAGCGCTCCGGCGGAATCGCCGCTTCGGTGTGCATGTTGAAATAATATGCCAACGCGTGGACGCCCGCGTCCGTCCGGGAACAGCCTACGATCCCGTCCCGAACCCCCGTTACCTTTTCGATCCCATCCTGCAATGCTTCCGTGACGGTATAAGCGTTTTTCTGAACCTGGTAGCCGTGGTAATCCCGCCCGTCAAAGCAGCATTTGAACAAAAGATTTCTCATAGCGGCCCCTTCTTCTAAAAGGGAGCGGGAACAAAGAGGTTAATGCAGACCACCGCCGCAATACAGGCTGTCACGATCAGGCTTCCGTAAAGGTCAATCGCCCCCAGGCGGAGCTGCTTCATCCTGGTTCTGCCCTCCCCGCCGTGGTAGCAGCGGCATTCCATCGCCATTGCGAGGTCATCCGCGCGGCGGAAGGCCGAGATGAAGAGCGGGATCAGGATCGGGACGAGCGCCTTCGCGCGATGGAGCAGGTTCCCGGATTCAAAATCCGCCCCCCTCGCCTTCTGCGCCGACATGATCTTGTCCGTTTCTTCGATCAAGGTCGGGATAAACCGAAGGGCGATGGTCATCATCATCGCGAGCTCATGCACCGGAAAACGAAGCGCCTTCAGGGGCTTGAGCAGGGATTCGATGGCGTCTGTCAGTTCGATCGGCGAGGTGGTGTAGGTGAGGAGGCTCGCCCCGGCGATCAGCGCCAGAATCCTGATCGCCATAATTACCGCCAACCGGAGCCCCTCATAGGTGATTTTGAAAAAGCCCCATTCGAAAATAGGGGTGCCCGACACGAAAAACAGGTTCAGGATCCCTGTGAAAATGACGATCGGGATGATGGGCTTGATCCCCTTGAACATCATTTTGGCAGGGATTTTCGAGACGGCGTAGCAGACGGCCAAAAGCCCTATGCCAACCAGAAAGCCGACCGCGTTGGACACTACAAACAGCATCACGATATAGGCGATTGTCAGAATGATCTTGATCCGCGGATCCAGCCTGTGGAGGAAGGAGGAGCCGGGAAAATATTGTCCGATGGTGATATCCTTGAGCATCTACTGCACTGTCCCTTTCGAAAGACGTTTTAAAATTTCCTGTTTTGCGCCTTCCACCGTGTAGATATTCCGGTTGACCGGATATCCCTTTTCCCCCAACGCGTGAAACACCTTGGAAATCTGCGGGATGGAAAGCCCCATATGGGAAATCGCGTCCGATTTTGAAAACACCTCGTCCACCGTACCGTAGGTAAAGACCCTCGCCTTATTCATGACGAGCACCTTGGTGGCGTATTTCGCAATGTCCTCCATGCTGTGCGAAACCAGCAGGATGGTGTTCTGCTTCACCTGGTGGTATTCCTTGATCCTCCCCAGAATCCGGTCCCGCCCCTTCGGGTCTAAACCGGCGGTCGGCTCGTCTAAGATCAAAACCCTGGGATCCATCGCGATCACGCCGGCAATGGCGGCGCGGCGCTTCTGTCCGCCCGAAAGCTCGAAGGGGCTCTTTTCCATCAGCTCCTCCGGAATCCCGACAAAGCGCGCCGCTTCACGGACGCGTTCGTCGACCTCTTCCTCCTTTAACCCCATGTTTTTAGGGCCGAAGGCGATGTCTTTATAGACGGTCTCCTCAAACAGCTGATACTCTGGGTATTGAAACACCAGCCCGACCTTAAAACGGAGGCCGCGCAGGTTTTTCTTGTCCTCCCAGATGTTCTGCCCGTCCACCAGAATTTCCCCCGAAGTGGGCTTGAGCAGCCCGTTCAGGTGCTGGATCAGGGTGGATTTCCCCGAACCCGTGTGGCCGATCACGCCGACGAATTCGCCCGCCTCGACAGAAAGATCGATATGGTCGAGCGCCGTCTTTTCAAACGGGGTACCGGCGCTGTACACATGGCTCAAATCCTTGATTTCTAAAACCGGCACGTTACAATTCCTCCAGAAGTTTTGAAAGATAGGCGGTACATTCCTCTTCAGTGAGGATATCGTCCGGGATGTCGATCCCCTCTTTCCGCAGCTCATAGGCGAGCTCTGTCACCTGCGGCACGTCCAGGCCGACATTTTTGAGCAGCTCCACATTTCGGAACACCTCTTTCGGCGTCCCCTCCAAGAGGATTTTCCCCTCGTCGACGACGACGACCCGGTCGGCCTTGACCGCTTCGTCCATATAATGGGTGATCAGGATGACGGTGATCCCGTTTTCGCGGTTGAGCTCCCGGACGGTGGAAAGCACCTCCCGCCTTCCGCGCGGGTCGAGCATGGCGGTCGGTTCGTCGAGAACGATGCAGTCGGGCCGCATCGCGATAATCCCGGCAATGGCCACCCGCTGCTTCTGACCGCCCGAAAGCTGGTGGGGTGAATGGCGGTAATACTCCACCATGTCCACCTTCCGCAGCGCCTCGTCCACCCTGCGGCGGATCTCCTTCGGCTCCACCCCCAGGTTTTCCAAGCCAAAGGCGACGTCCTCCTCCACGATGGTGGCGACGATCTGGTTGTCCGGGTTCTGAAAGACCATCCCCACCCGCTGGCGGATTTCCAGCAGCTTCGTCTCATCCGCGGTGTCGATCCCCTCCACCAAAACCTTGCCCGAGGTGGGCTTGAGCACCGCGTTGAAATGCTTGGCTAAGGTCGATTTCCCCGAACCGTTGTGGCCGAGAACCGCAACAAACTCGCCTTTTTTCACCGTGAAATCGACCGACTTGAGAACCTGTACGCCCTTCTCCTCCGGCGTCTGCGCCGGATAGTCGAAAACGAGCTCCTCCGTTTTGATAATCTGTTCCAATCTCAGTTTCCTTTCCTGTCAAAGAAACGCGCTATTCCGCCGTCCATAAGGCGGTCGAGCCGCAGGGGAGAAAATATCCGCTTTCGGTAACCGGCAGGCCGATTTCGTCTGCGCCGACCCGCCCGCCAAATTTTTTGGCGACGGTGATGCCGAGAAGGTATTCCATCACCGATGGGGACAAACCCGTCGTGTAGGAATTGAGCGCAAAAAAGAGCGGATGTTCGTTCAGCACGTCGGCGCAGAGCTCTGCCAGCGGATGAACCTTTTCCTCCAGCTTCCAGATTTCCCCCGACGGCCCCCTGCCGTAAGAGGGCGGATCCATAATCACCGCGTCGTACCGGTTCCCCCGGCGGATCTCCCGCCGGACGAATTTTTCGCAGTCGTCCACGATCCAGCGGATCGGCCGGTCGGAAAGCCCCGAAAGGGCGGCGTTCTCCCTCGCCCACTGCACCATCCCTTTGGATGCGTCGACATGGCAGACCTCAGCCCCCGCCGCCGCGCAGGCCAAGGTAGCGCCCCCGGTGTAAGCGAACAGGTTGAGCACCCTGACCGGACGGCCCGCCCGCCGGATCACTTCGGCAAAATAATCCCAGTTGACCGCCTGCTCCGGGAACAGCCCCGTGTGTTTAAAGCCGGTCGGCCGGATATGAAAGCGCAGTTCCCTGTAGGAAACCGTCCAGCTCTGCGGAAGACCGCGGCGGTACTCCCACTCGCCTCCGCCCTTATTGGAGCGGAGGTAGCGCGCATCCGCTTTCTCCCAAAAAGGGCTGTCCCCCACCCCGCTCCAGATCACCTGCGGGTCCGGCCGGATCAGGACGACATCCTTCCAGCGCTCCAGCTTTTCCCCGCCGGAGGTGTCGATCAATTCGTAATCCTTCCAGTCGCGGGCCGCCCTCATTTTCCGATCTGCTCCTTGATGACGTTTGCGATTTTCAGCGCACAGCGGTTGATCGCATCGAAGTTCTTCCCCTCGACCATCACGCGGATCAGCGGCTCCGTCCCGGAAGCGCGAACCAGGATTCTGCCGTCGCTCCCCAGCTCGCCGGTCTGCGCCTCGATCGTCCCTTTGACCGTTTCATCCTCTTCGAGCACCCGCTTCCCGATGTCGTCCGCCTTGATGTTCACCAGAACCTGAGGATACCGCTCCATCACCGCCCCCAGCTCCGAAAGCGCCTTCCTCTCCTTTTTCATGACGCTCATCAGCTTGACGGCGGAGAGCTGCCCGTCCCCGGTCGTGGCGTAATCGCCAAAAATAATATGGCCGGACTGTTCCCCTCCTAAACAGTAGCCCCCCTTGAGCATCTCCTCCAGTACATAGCGGTCGCCGACCTTGGCCGCCAGGGTCTGGACGCCCTCCTGCTCTGCGAAGTGGAAAAATCCCAGATTGCTCATAACCGTCACGACCACCGTATCCTTTGCGAGCTTCTGGTTCTTTTTCATATGTTTCGAAAAGATCGCCAGCATCTTGTCCCCGTCGAGCTGGATCCCGTCTTCGTCCACGGCGAGACAACGGTCTGCATCGCCGTCGAAGGCGACGCCGAGCGCACAGTGTTTCGCCTTCATAAAGTTCACCAAGCTCTCCATATGGGTGGAGCCGCACCGGTCGTTGATGTTGATGCCGTCCGGCTCGTTGTTAATTAAGAACGGCTGGGCGCCCAGCCCTTTGAAAAGCGCCTCCGCTGTGACGCTCGCGGAACCGTTGGCGCAGTCCACCGCGACGGCCATCCCTCTCAAATCCCCGTCCACCGAATCGACCAGGTGCTTTACATAGTCGGCGGCCGCGTTATCCGCATATGAAATGCGGCCGATTTCAGCACCGCTTTTCAGGTACTGGGCAAGATCGCCGCTGACGATCTCCTCGATTTCATCCTCCAGCGAATCGGAAAGCTTATATCCCTCAGCGTTAAACAGCTTGATGCCGTTGAATTCCATCGGGTTGTGAGAGGCAGAAATCATGATCCCCGCATCCGCTTTGTACTGCTTCACCAGATAAGCGACCGCCGGGGTGGGGATCACACCGAGCACCTCGGCATCCGCGCCGACCGAGCAGATGCCCGCCGTCATCGCGGCCTCCAGCATGTCGGAGGACAGGCGGGTATCCTTCCCGATTACCAGCCGCGGTTTATGTGAAGTGTGGCGGGTCAGCACCACAGCGGCCGCCCGGCCGATCCGCATAGCGAGTTCACAGGTGAGTTCTGTTCCGGCGATCCCCCGGACGCCGTCGGTTCCAAATAATCTGCCCATTTGTTTCTTCCTCTCAGTTTATTAAAAGTTCGTCATTCTTTACCGTGTCAATAAAGGCCCCAGCCGTTAAAGCGTCAGCTGTTCCGGGTCGCTGTCCGGCCGGTTCCGGTTGATTTTCAGGTGGCGGTATCCCGCATCCGTCACGCAGCGGCCGCGGGGCGTGCGGGACAGAAAGCCGAGCTGCATGAGGTACGGCTCGTAAACATCCTCGAGGGTGACCGCTTCCTCCCCCAGGGCCGCCGCAAGGGTTTCGAGCCCGACCGGGCCGCCGTTGTAGTTGCGGATGATCATCGTGAGCATCCGCCGGTCGAGCGTGTCGAGCCCCAGCGCATCGATGTCCAGCCGTTCGAGCGCGGTGTCCACAATCTCGCGGTCAACCGTTCCGTTCCCCATCACCTGGGCAAAATCGCGGACGCGCTTGAGCAGGCGGTTGGCCACACGGGGGGTTCCGCGGGAGCGTTTTGCGAGCTCCAGCGCCCCTTCCTCGGTACAGGAAATGTCCAGAATCCCCGCCGAGCGGACGATGATCGCCGCAAGCTGCTCGTGGGTATACAGCTCGAGGCGGAGCATCACGCCGAACCGGTCGCGGAGCGGCGCCGTCAGCTGGCCGGCCCGCGTCGTCGCCCCCACCAGGGTGAATTTCGGCAGGTCGATCCGGATCGAACGGGCGGAGGGGCCCTTCCCGATGATGATATCCAGCGCGTAATCCTCCATCGCCGGGTAAAGCACCTCCTCCACCGCCCGGGAAAGGCGGTGAATCTCATCGATAAACAGCACATCGTTCGGGCTCAGGTTGGTCAAAAGCGCCGCGAGATCCCCCGGCTTTTCGATCGCCGGCCCGGAAGTGATCCGGACGTTGACGTTCATCTCGTTTGCAATGATACAGGACAGGGTTGTTTTTCCCAGCCCCGGCGGGCCGTAGAGCAGGACGTGGTCGAGCGGTTCCCCCCGCCCCTTCGCCGCCTCGATGAAGACCGAAAGGTTTTCCTTGGCCTTGTCCTGCCCGATATACTCCGACAGGTTCTTCGGCCGGAGGCTGTACTCGACGTCGACGTCCTCCGGCGTGCTCTCCGGGGTCATCACCCGGTTTTCAAAATCCATACTGCTGTCAAACATCGGTCACACCTACCCCGCCAAAGCCTTGAGGGCCAATTTAATCAATTCCTCCACCGGAAGCGCCGCGTCGAACGCGGTCACGGCGCGGGCGGCCTGCTGCTGTGAATAGCCCAGCACCACCAAAGCGCTGACCGCCTCGGAAAGATTCCCTTTCCCGGACGAAACCCCGCCCGCCAGAACGGGATTGGATGCCGCCACGCCGCCCTCCAGCTGCTCCTTCGTAATCTTGTCCTTGAGCTCCAGCACAATCCTCTGGGCGGTTTTCAGCCCGATCCCTTTTGAGGCGGTGAAGACTTTGCTGTCCCCCGTCGCCACACAGAGGGCGAACTGCTCCGGCGTCACGTTGGAAAGGATCGAAAGGGCGGCTTTCGGGCCAACTCCCGACACCGAGATCAGCATCTGAAAACAGTTCAGCTCACTGAGGGTGGCAAAACCGAAGAGCTCCACCGCGTCCTCCCGGACGTAAAGGTGGGTGTAGAGCGTTGTCTCCCCCCCGATCTCCGGCTGGCGGCTCATGGTATTCGCCGTCGTTTTGAGCGCATAACCGACTCCCGCGCATTCGACGACGGCTAAATTCGCCTCCATATGGATCAGCTTGCCGCGTACACTGTAAAGCATTATTTCAACATCCCTTTGATGATTTTTTCGTTGATCAAGGACGGCGCCGCGTGGGCATGGCAGATGGCGATTGCCAGCGCATCGGCCGTGTCGTCGGGCTTCGGGATCTCCTTCAGGTTGAGCAGGCGCTTGGTCATCTCCATCACCTGCGCCTTGATCGCCCGCCCATAGCCGACGACCGACTGCTTGACCTGGAGCGGGGTGTATTCGTAAACCGGAACTCCCATCTTGGTCGCCGCCAGCACGATCGCCCCTCTCGCCTGCGCGACGTCTATCACCGTTTTTTGGTTGGAGTTGAAGAACAGCTTTTCAACCGACATCGCATCGGGGCGGTGGATGGTGAGGATCTGGGTCAAATCCTCGTAAATCGTGAGCAGGCGCTGCTCAAAAGGCATCCCTGCAGGAGTGGTGATCGCGCCGTAATCCAGAGTCGTAAAACGGTTGGAACGGTACTCCACCACCCCGTACCCGACAATCGCATACCCCGGATCGATCCCTATAATTTTCATGACAGCCGCCCGGTGCGGGCAGCACGGAAAAGGCCGGAAACAGACAGCTTCGAACTGCCGGCGCCATTCTTATTGCTGCGTTCTTTCATATCAACCGCCATGCGATACGGAATTCGCACAAAAAGAGATAAAACAGCCGCCTTTTGTGCCCGGTATCGTTCCTTTCTTCGTGTTTTTCACGCCATCCTCCTCTGTCCTGTCCTTCCCATTCCAAAAGCTCTTGAATCCACGGTTTAATACAGCCTGCGAACAGGACGATATCTGGGATATTATATCATATCGGTTGGCATTACGCAAATAAATATGGCCAGATCCCGCCGTTTCCATTCTATAACAAGGTCTCTTGCAGCATCGCCATTCCGCCGCAAGAGACTCGTTTGTCTGCCGGCCGGGACATCCTGCCCCGGCCGCCGTTTTTATGTCAGGTTTCTTTACTCCTCAAAAAGCGGGGTGGAAAAGTACCGTTCCCCGGTGTCGGGAAGGATGGTGACCACCCGTTTCCCCTTTCCGAGCTGCTTTGCCATTTTGACAGCTGCGGCGACATTGGAACCGCTGGAGATTCCGCAGAGGATTCCCTCCTCCCGCGCGAGGCGCTTGGATACCTCCAGCGCTTCGCCGTCGGTGATCGTCACAGTCCGGTCGTAAATCTTCATATTCAGGTTTTTGGGGATCAGCCCGTCCCCGATCCCCATCTGAAGATGGGTGCCGATGCTCCCGCCTGAGAGGATCGCCGCATGTTCCGGCTCCACCGCCCAGATCGTAATATCGGGGAACTGGCACTTGAGCACCTCCCCGATGCCGGAGATCGTCCCGCCGGTTCCAACGCCGGAACAGAAGCCGTGGATCGGCCCCTCGACCTGTTCCAGAATCTCCACCGCGGTATGGTATTTGTGAACCAGCGGATTATCCGGGTTTTCAAACTGCTGGGGGACAAACACCTTCGGATTCCCCTCCGCCATCTGTTCCGCCTTGTGGAGGCATTCGGCGATGCACTTTCCAATGTCCCCGTCGTCGTGAACCAGCACGACCTCCGCCCCGTAATGGGTGACCAGCAGCCTGCGCTCCTCGCTGACCGAGTCCGGCATGATGATCACCACCCGGTAGCCTTTCACAGCGCCGACCAGAGCGAGCCCGATCCCCTGGTTGCCGCTGGTCGGCTCTACGATGATGGTATCCGGGCCGATCAGCCCCTTCTTTTCCGCCTCGGCAATCATGTTGTAGGCCGTGCGCGTTTTGATGGAGCCGCCGATATTGACCCCCTCATACTTTACGAGGATTTCCGCATCGTCCGGGCCGGTCAGATGGTTTAGGCGGATGACCGGCGTATGGCCGAGCGCGTCGAGAATGGTGTTGTAAATCAAAAACTGTTCCCTCTTTCCCAGATGGTTTCAATGATTTCCGTCAAATGCAGGTAAACGCGCCGTCGATTACAAAGTCCGAGCCGGTCGTAAAGGCGCTCGCATCCCCCGCCAGATAGACGGCGATCGCCTGGAGCTCCTCCGGGCGGCCCATCCTGTGCAGGGGCGCTACGGCGTTCCACTGCTCGATCAGCGGGGCGAGCGACGGGGAGCTCAGGGTGAGCTCCGTCCCGATATACCCTGGGCTGATCGAATTGACCCGGACGTTTTTAGAGGCCCACTCGACCGCAAGCGACTTCGTCAGCTGGATCACACCCGCCTTAGAGGCGTTGTAAGAACATTGGGGCTGGGGGACGTTGACGATATGGGCCGACATGGATGCGGTGTTGACGATCGCTCCCCCGCCCTGTTTGATCATCACCTTTCCGGCGGCCTGCGCAGTGAGAAATACGCCGGTCAGATTGATGTCGACCACCTGCTTCCAGTCCTCGAGGCTCATCTCCTCCGCCGGGATGTTTTTGCAGATCCCCGCGTTGCAGAAAGCCGCGTCGATCCGGCCGAAACGCGCCAGAACAGCGTCGATCATCGAATCGACCTCTTCGGGGGAAGTGACATCCGCCTTTACGGCAAAGAGCTCCCGCCCGGTCTCTTTTTGAAGCGCTGCGGCGGTCTTTTCCGCCTCCGCCAGGTCGAGGTCAACCAGCGCGACGTCGGCCCCCGCTTCGGCGAGCGCCTGAGCAATGCTCTTGCCGATCCCGCGCGCACCACCGGTTACAAAGGCTTTTTTTCCATCCAAACGCATTTTTTCCATAATTCCCATCACTGTCATATCTCCATTTCCAATTCATTCAGGGAGCGGTATTCTTCTCATTTCACATCTGTGCTCAGGCAGAACGATTACGTTACACGGACAGCACTGGCAGCGTTTATTTTGGATGATTTAAACTGTACCTGCCCCAGCTTCCAAGTCTGTGAAACGGCCGGACTGGGTCATCGGTAGATTGGGTTTCTGCCAATCGGTCCGGCAAAGCCTGCACTGAATCCATATTGATTTAAATTATACCCCAAAAGGAAACTTCTGTAAAGAAATACCGGCGATTCCGCAATGATCTCAGCGCCGCTTTCCGGCTGAAGCCATATCGCTTTCAAAAATGGCAGATACATCGTTTTTCCGAAGGATTTTCAGGCATAATAAAAGGAAGGGAAACGCCCTTCCTTTTATTGTATCGCAGATATGATGCGGGTATTCCATATTGGCAAATTCTAAACGCCTTTATCCGCTTGTCATTCGGAATGCGCCTCGAGCGGCCGGATCGTTTTGCGGTAAAGCCTCGCAAAGAGGAGAATGCTCGCCAGGAGGGAGAAGGTCTCGGCAATCGGGAAGGCAAACCAAACGTTCTGCACCTGCATGGTCTGTGCCAGGAGGAAGGCCGCCGGAACCAGCACCACCAACTGGCGGAGCACTGAAATGATCAGGCTGTAAACCCCCTTTCCAACTGCCTGGAACAAGGTGGAAAACATGATGCCGAGCGCCGCCGGAACGAAGCAGATGCTGATCAGCTGGAGGGCCGGAATGCCGATCTCCAGCATGTTTTCCGAGGCGTTGAAGATACCCAGAAGCAGGCCCGGAATTGTCCAGAATACGACCGTCCCCGCCAGCATGATCACCAGCGCGATCACCGAGCCGATTTTGAGGGCCGATATCAGCCTTCCCTTGTTCCGCGCGCCGAAGTTGTAGCCCATGATCGGCATAACCCCGTGGGTCAGCCCGAAGACCGGCATAAAGATGAAG
This sequence comes from Oscillospiraceae bacterium, assembly GCA_022792755.1. Classification (GTDB taxonomy): domain Bacteria; phylum Bacillota; class Clostridia; order Oscillospirales; family Ruminococcaceae; genus Metaruminococcus_A. The sequence continues at coordinate 16,359 of JAAWBP010000109.1, forward strand.
GACTGGAGCTTGAAATACACGCCGAAAACAGCGACAGCGGTTTCGGTAAACGAAATCAGGATCGCATTCATCGCCACGTTCATGACTGAACCGATCGACTGCATAATGATCGACGGAAACCCGACGGCATAGATGCTCTTTACAATCCCCCAGTCGAGCTTAAAGCCCTTAAACCGGATCGCGACTGCGTGATCCTTAAATTTGACAATGCAGATGGCAAAAAGCATGGCGACGATCTGGCCGATCACCGTAGCGACTGCGGCGCCGACAATCCCCATCGCCGGGAGCCCCAGCCAGCCGAAGATAAAGATCGGGTCTAAGATCATATTGGTAACGGCGCCGACCAGCTGGAACATCATCGGGTAGATCATATTCCCGGTCGCCTGCAGAATCTTTTCCAGATTGACCTCGATAAAAACACCGAAGGAGGCGACGCAGCAAATCCCGATGTAATTGGTGCCCATCTCGACGATTTCCTTTATATCGGTAAAGCTCTGGAAGAACAGCCTCGAACCAAAAAGGCCGACCAGCGCAAAAAGGAGCCAGCTGGCAACGCCGAGCAGGACGCCGTGCGATGCCGCGCTGTCTGCCAGATCCTGCCGCTTCTCGCCGAGCTTGCGGGAAATAAAGGAATTGATGCCGATCGAGGTGCCGACCGCTACCGAAATCATCAGCATCTGGATAGGGAAAGCCAGCGACACAGCTGTCAGTGCGTTCTCGCTGACTTGAGAAACGAAATAGCTGTCGACAATGTTGTAAAGCGCTTGTACCATCATGGAAAACATCGCCGGAAGCGACATCGAAATAATCAGTTTCAGAACCGGCGCATGCCCCATTTTATTCTCGTGGGTTTGATTTTCTTCTCCCTGTTTCATAAATTCACTCCTTATACTCATGTCGTATTATTCTACAACAAAACAAATAAATTGACAACCTTTTGTTTTGATTCAGTGTTTTTTATCAGGCCGCAGAAAGCGATTCATTGACCTTTTTATAAAATTATGCTATCTTAAATATGTGAAAAAGTCTTCCATTCAGCCGCAAAATTTAAAAGAAGGATTTAAAGCGGTAAAATATAAAATTAGGAGTCGATTCAAAATGGCTAAAACAAAGGTAAAACCAGCCGACATCGCCCGTGTGAAGGGGATGGGCTTTCTTTTAAACCGCGGAACAGATTCTTTTTCCGGCAGGGTTGTCCCGGCCGGCGGCATTTTCACCGCAGAACAGCTCAGTACGATTGCGGAATGCGCTGAGAAGTTCGGAAACGGCAAAGTTGCCTTTACCAGCCGGCTCGCCGCCGAGATTGTCGGAATCCCCTATGAAAAAATAGACGAAGCGGTCGCCTTTGTGGAAAAGTGCGGCTTGTCCTTTGGCGGGACGGGGGCGAAAATCCGGCCGGTGACGACCTGCAAGGGGACGACCTGCGTCTATGGGAATTTCGACACCCAAGCCATGGCAAAGGAAATCCACGACCGCTATTATCTCGGCTGGAGCGACGTCAAGCTGCCGCATAAATTTAAAATTTCAGTCGGGGGATGCCCCAACAGCTGCATGAAGCCGAGCCTGAACGACTTCGGCGTCGAGGCGCATCGAATCCCACAGTATGACAAGGAAAAATGCCGCGGTTGCAAAAAATGCCTCATCGAAGCCGCCTGCCCCATGAAAGCGGCCGCTTTAAACAGCGACGAGCAGAAGCTCGCGATCGACCAGTCGGTCTGCACCGCCTGCGGCGTCTGCACCGGGAAATGCCCCTTCGGCGCAGTGGCGGATCACGACGACGTAAAATTCAAAATCTTTGTGGGCGGCACCTGGGGGAAGAAAACCCGCAACGGCACCCCTCTCTCCCGGCTGGTAGAACGGGACGAGGTTTTCCCTCTCCTCGAAAAGACCATGCTGTGGTTTAAAAAGCACGCATATCAAAAGGAGCGGCTCGGCGCTGCCATCGACCGGGTCGGCGTAGACCAGTTAGAAAAGGAACTTTTTTCTGACAGCCTGCTCCGGGAAAAAGACGAAATCCTCGCCGCAGAGGTCAAAGCGCGCCCCTGACGAGCTCATAGATCGATCCCCCAGCTCACCCGGAGATTTTATCATCACCGAAACGTCCAGAGCCCGGCGATTCAACACCAGAATCGCCGGGCGTTTTTCTTATGCTCTCAAAGCGAAACCTTCACTCAAACAGTTTCTTTGAAAGACGGCGCACCTCTTCCCGAAGCTTTTCAGTCTGCTCAGGGTCGGCGCGGTAAACACCGCCCGATTCCACCAAAACATCCCCCTCGTTCACCGGGCCGGAACACTGTTCCAGCGGGAGGGAGACCATCTCCTGCCCCTCCGTCTCACAGACGGCGATCCCATTTTCGATCCGGTCGACAATCAGCATCTCAATCACCATACGATACGAGCCGCATGAAAGGCCGTTCAAAATCGGCCCTTTTGCAGCCGGCATCGTCCCTTTCCGGTTTATGTAGTCATCTTTCCGTAATCACCTTGATCGATTCGTCCTCAAATTCAAACACAATGCTTCCGTTGAGGTCTGTCCGGTAAACCGGCTTTTCAAATTTCTCGATCCGCCCCAGAACCGACGTGGTCGGATGGTTGTAGCTGTTGTTCGCCCCGACGCAGATGACAAAACAGTCGGGCGAAACCGCGTCTAAAAACTTCTGGGTACTGGATGTGCTGCTGCCGTGGTGGCTCAGCTTGAGGATGCTGCACCTGAGCGCATCTTTTTGTTTGAGCATCTCCTTTTCCGCATCCTTCTCGGCGTCGCCGCAGAAAAGGGCCGAATAGCCCTTCGCCGAAAATTTTACACAGACGGACATGCTGTTGAGGTTGTCGTAATCCTTCGTAGGCCCCAGAAAAGTGAGTTTTGCATCCTTCCCTTCGGCCAGAATGATTTCACCACAATCTTGAGCGGCCTTTATCTTCAGCCCCTTCTTTTCAATCGCACCCAAAAGGTTCCGGTAGGTCGCCGTTGTCGGCACGATTTCGTCCGGAATCCGCGGCATGATCACCGTGCCGATTTCGAAAGCTTCGATCACCGCCTGGAGCCCGCCGATGTGGTCGGAGTGCGGATGGCTCCCGATCACGTAATCGAGCCGCTTCACACCGAGGGAGGACAGGTATTCGACAACATCCGTCCGCTCCGTCTCCTTCTCTCCCGCATCGATCAGGATATTCCGGCCGTAGGCCTTGATATAGACCGAGTCCCCTTGCCCCACGTCGATGAAATGGACAGCAACATCGGCGTCCTGGTTCAGATATCCCGCCGAGATGGATTTGCTGGTTTCAGGCGGAGGAGAGAGCCACTCCTCTAAAGGGATCGTCCCAGTAAAGACGGCATAGCACAGGGAGGCGATCAAAACCAGAACTGAAATGATCAGCGGAATCCTTCCGCTCTTTGCCCTATGACTTCTTTTTGCCATGCTTCTTCCCCTTCTTTCCCGCGGCAGCGTTCCGGCCGGCCCGGCCCTGTTCCGCCTTCTTTGAGGTTTTCGAATGCAGCTTGCCGGCGGCGCGCTGCTTTACCTTTTGGGTTTTGGCATATCCCTTCGCTGCGGTTTTCCGCGCCTGGTCGGACAGATGGAGTGCATCCCGCACCAGGCAGTTCGGCCCCGTCCCAATCAAATCGGTTCTGTGGGCGAGCTTCAGCGCCTTGAGCACCAAGTCTTTATTGGACGGGCGGAAATATTGCAGCAGCGCCCGCTGCATCGCCTTTTCCTCCGCCGTTTTCGGGACGTAAACCGGCTCCATTGTCATCGGGTTCAGGCCGGTGTAAAACATACAAGTGGAAAGGGTGCCCGGCGTCGGGTAAAAATCCTGCACCTGTTCCGGGCGGATTTTCTGCTCCTTCAAAAAAAGCGCCAGCTCAATGGCGTCGCTGAGGGTGCTCCCTGGATGGGAGGACATCAGATACGGAACCAGGTACTGCTCTTTTCCAACCTCTTTTGTGACCTGATAAAAACGGTCTGCAAACTTTTTATAGGTTTCAATATGCGGTTTCCCCATCGCGTCCAGTACAGAAGCCGAGCAGTGCTCCGGCGCAACCTTGAGCTGCCCGCTGACGTGGTACTGCACCAGCTCCCGCATAAAGGACGGATCCGGGTCTGCCATCAGGTAATCGTACCGGATTCCCGAACGGATAAAAACCCGCTTGATCCCCGGAAGTGCTCTCAGCTTTCTGAGCAGCCCCAGATATTCGCTGTGGTCTGCAACGAGCTGGGGGCAAGGGGAAGGCGCCAGGCATTTCCGCTCCCTGCAAAGCCCCCTCTCCTTCTGCACCGCGCAGGAGGGATGTCGGAAGTTGGCGGTCGGGCCGCCGACGTCGTGGATATACCCCTTAAAACGGGGGCTGCCCAGGAAGGAACGCGCCTCGTTCAGCACCGATTCCTCACTGCGGCAGGTGACCTTCCGCCCTTGGTGGAGGGCGATGGAGCAGAAATTGCAATGGCCGAAGCATCCGCGGTTGTGGGTGATGGAAAACTCCACCTCCTCAATCGCCGGAACACCCCCCTGCTTTTCATAGCTCGGATGGTACATCCGCATATAGGGCAGGGCGTAGACGGCGTCCATCTCGTCCTGCGTCAGCGCCCGCATCGGCGGGTTCTGCACCAGCATCACCGCGCCGTGGCGCTGAATCACCGTCTTTCCATACACCTCATCCTGCTCGGTGATCTGAATTTTGCAGGCTTTGGCATAGGCTTCCTTCTTGGTGCTGACCTGCTCGAAATTAGGGCATTCTCTGGCCCCCAGCGGCGTATTGACCGGCGCTGTCAAGTAGCAGGTGCCGGGGATATCGGTGATCTCCCCGGCCGGAACCCCCTTTGCCAGGCGCGACGCGATCTCGACGGTCTGGCGCTCCCCCATCCCATAGCTCAGCAGGTCGGCGCCGGAATCGATCAGGATTGAGGGGCGAACCTCGTCGTCCCAATAATCATAGTGGGCAAACCGGCGGAGGGATGCTTCCAGTCCACCGATTACGATCGGGATCTCTCCAAACGCCTTACGGAGCTGTTGACAGTAAACGATCACCGCCCGGTCGGGGCGTTTTCCGGCCTTCCCTCCCGGCGAATAAGCGTCGTCGGAACGGAGCCGCTTTGCAGAGGTGTAATGCGCCACCATCGAGTCGATATTGCCCGAGGTGACAAAAAAGCCATATCGAGGCGCGCCGAGCTCCTCGAAATCGTGCAGGGTGTGGTAATGGGGCTGGGCGATCATCCCGACCGAATAGCCCTGCGATTCCAGCACCCGGGAAATGATCGCGACCCCAAAGCTGGGATGATCGACATAGGCATCCCCCGTCACACAGATGAAATCGAACCGCTCGATTCCCCGCTCCGCCATTTCTTCTCTTGTCATCGGCAAAAAACCAGACATAGCTCCTCCTAACAAAAGCACAGGCTTAACAATTCTATTCTCCCTCCGACGGATCGTGGTTGAGGTTCCGCTCCAGCCACTGCTGGCGAGTCATGAGCACCTGGCGGGGCTTGCTCCCCTCAAAGGGGCCAACGACCCCCATCTGCTCCATCTCATCCACTAGGCGGGCCGCGCGGGCATATCCCACCTTCAGCCGCCGCTGGAGGTACGATGTGGAAGCCTGCCCTGCCTCGATCACGCACTCGATTGCGGCGGAAAGCATGTCGTCCTTCTCGTCGAATCCGCCGCCGTCCCCGCCTTTGCTTCCCTTTTCAGCGGCGGCCTGTTTTTCGATTTCCTCGATCACCTGCTCGTCGTAGTCGGCGGAGTCCTTCTTCTTGATAAAGTCCACGACCTGCTCCACCTCTTTTTCGGTGACAAAGCAGCCCTGCACCCGGACGGGCTTTGGATACCCCACCGGATAAAACAGCATATCGCCCCGGCCGAGCAGCTTTTCAGCGCCGCTGCCGTCCAGGATGGTGCGGGAGTCGACCTGGGACGAAACCGCGAAGGCGATCCGGCTCGGGACATTGGCCTTGATCAGGCCGGTGATTACATCGACCGAGGGGCGCTGGGTCGCGATGACCAGATGCATCCCCGCCGCGCGGGCCATCTGCGCCAGGCGGCAGATGGAATCCTCCACCTCGTTCGGCGCCGCCATCATCAGGTCGGCGAGCTCGTCGATGATGATGACAATTTGGGGCAGCGGGTCGAGCTCGTCCGAATTCTTCGCGATGCTGTTGTATCCCTCCAGGTCGCGGACGGAATGATCCGCAAAGAGCTTATACCGTTTGAGCATTTCGGTGACCGCCCAGCCCAGCGCACCGGCCGCCTTGCGCGGGTCGGTCACGACGGGGACGAGCAGATGGGGAATCCCGTTGTAAACGCCGAGCTCGACCACCTTCGGGTCTACTAGCAAAAGGCGGACTTCCTCCGGCTTCGCCTTATAAAGCAGGCTGATGATAATCGAGTTGATGCAGACGGATTTTCCCGAACCAGTCGAGCCGGCGATCAGCAGATGGGGCATCTTGGCGAGGTTCGCAAGGGTGACGTTCCCCGCGATATCCCGGCCAAGCGCCACCGTCAGCTTCGACTTTGCATCATAGAATTGGTCGCAGTCGATGATTTCGCGCATCGTGACCACGTCGACCTTTTTGTTCGGCACCTCGATGCCGACCGCGGGTTTATTCGGGATCGGCGCCTCAATCCGCACCCCCGCCGCCGCGAGGTTCAAGGCGATGTCGTCCGCCAGCCCGGTGATCCGGCTGATCTTCACCCCGGCCGAGGGCTGGAGCTCATACCGGGTGACAGCGGGGCCGCGGCTGACGTTGATGATCCTCGTCTGAACGCCGAAGCTTTTGAGGGTGTCCACCAGACGGTCTGCGTTGGCCTGCAATTCCCCGCTGGCGTCGATATTTTCTGTATTCTGAGGGGCGCGCAGGAGGCTGACCGGCGGAAAAACATAGCCGTTCCCTTCCTCTTCCGCCGCAAAACGGATCGGCGGCTCCTCTGCTTCCCGCTTCGGCGTATTCTGGGAAACAGCCGGAGCAGCCGGGACGGTTTCCGCCGGCGGAACCGTTTCGGGTTCCGGCTTGTCCGGCGGGAGCGGCTCTTCCACCGGCTCGGACGGAGGCACGCTGTCAATCGGGATATCGATCTGCGAACGCTTCCTTCTGGATTTTTTAGGCTTCTCCGGTTCGGCCACGACAATCGGCGCCTTAGGGGACGAAACCGGGTGCTCCGGCAGCTCCGAATCCGGGCCGAGGTCTACGTCGATATCGAACCGGGCCTGGCTTTTCGCAAGACGCTCCTGCTCCCGCAGCTCCGCCTTTTCCTCGTAATCCTCCCGGATCTTCTGAACCGGCTTCGCCACACCCCGGAAGAAGCCCAGCAGGGTTGTCCCGGTGATCAGCAGGACAAAGGCGAAGATCAAAAGCCCGGTGATGATCCCCGCGCCGACTTTGCCGCAGGCGGCGAGGAGCGGCCAGCCGACCAGTCCGGCGGCCAATCCTCCGCCCTGCTTGGACACACCGTAATCGTACAGCTTGACACACTGGTCGATAAAGTTGTCCCCCGGCACATCACCCACGCATAGAATTTGCAGAAGGGAGGACAATAAAACAAGGAGGAGCGCTGTCTGCCAAACCTTGTGGCGGATCGCCCCAAAGGGGCGGTCCATCGAGGCACAGATCGCTATGTAAACAAAGATCGGCGCGACCACATAGCCCGTAAAGCCAAACAGCCCAAACAGCACATCATGACAAGCCTTCCAGACCGACTCCCCCTCGAAGATGCTGAGAAAGAAAAACAGAAGCCCCAACACAAAGTAAATGATTGCGGCGATCTGGCGGGCGTGCTTTTCCCGCTTTTCAGCCTGCCGGACAGAAGCTGTTTTTTTCGGCGCCGGGGTTTTCCTCCCCGTATTTTTCTTTTTACCCGAAGTTTGACCTGCCATACTTCCTCCTTTAACCGAGAACGCTCCCTTTCCGTTCAGCGAACGCGCAAGCCCCTCTATCTCCCGGCGAACATTCTATTCCGCCGAAGCTTTAACAACCCCCGCCGCAGAAGATGCGGCGAAAAAAGCAGACGTCAGCGGGTGAAAAGGGTTACAATATTGACCCCGCCGTTTGCCGCTTCAATGATGCTGATGAGAATGACCACGATGCCAAGGGCAAGGGTATAATAGGCAAAAATTTTAAACTTATTGGTTTTCACCAGCCACCGCACCAGCTTGATCGCTAAGAAGCCGACCACCGCTGCAACTGCAAAGCCAACGATAAGGGGCAGCATCTCAACCGTTTCCGCCGATTTCCGGTAGTCCAGAAACTCCGTTAAGGCACCCGCTAAAATCGGCGGGATCGACATCAGGAAAGAAAACTTGACCGCCGTAGCCCGGGTGAGTCCGCAGAACAGCCCCCCTGCTATGGTGGAACCCGACCGGGAGACACCCGGCAGAAGGGCGATCCCCTGGAAAACACCGATCACAGCCGCGTCCTTTGCTTTGATATCCCCTGCCTTTTTCCTCCCCTTGCCGAACCGGTCGGACAAAAAAAGGATCACGCCGGTGTAAAGGAAGCAGAATCCTTCGATCAGGATGCTGTCGTCGGACGAGATTCCCTTGATCGGGTCTTTGATAAAGTAAAACAGGCAGAGGGGCAAAGTCGCCACTATCAGCATCACCAAAAGGCGGCGGTTATCGCTCATCCCCTTCAAATGGAACCTGCCCGTGAAGATGTCGCGGATCGAATAGCCGACCTCCTTAACAAGCTCCCAAATCGTTCGGTAATAGGCGACAAAAACCGCCAGCAGGGTGCCGAGGTGGAGGACAATCGAAAGAAGGATTGCCGATTCACCGCTGATCCCCAAAAAATGCTGGGTCAGCGAAAGGTGCCCCGAACTCGAGACCGGCAAAAATTCCGTCAAGCCCTGGATCACCGCCTGGATCACTGCGTCAAAAACATTCATAAGCTCTACCATCCTATTCTGTCAAAATCGATGCCCTGGCCAGGCGGTTTACCTTTTCAGCCGCCTGCCGGGAGAATAATGGTCGTTTAAATAATCAAACGGGTCGGTTGAAATCATCCGGCTGATCACGAACCCGCTTTTTCCCCGCACCCCTTCAAAGAGCCGCTGCCCGAGCCGGACTGTTTCAAGCGCAGGCTCAAGGGGCTCCATCGCCAGCACTTCGTCAGGATTCACAATCGTGTACAGCATCGTCCTGCTCCTCCTGTTCGTTTTCGTCGATCAGGGAATAAAGGCAGTCCACCGCCTGGGAGAGACTCCCGAGCTCGTCGATCAGGCCGCATTCAACCGCCCCGGCGCCGTCGAGGACCGTCCCCACATCCATAATGAGCTCCCCTGTCCGCATCATCAGCTCCGTAAATTTTTCTTTTGTGATATTGGAGTTGGCAGTGACGAATTTTACGATCCGCTCCTGCATCTTCTCAAAGTAGGAAAGGGTTTGGGGGACACCCAAAACTGTCCCGTTCATCCGCACCGGATGGATCGTCATCGTCGCCGACGGAACGATAAAGGAGCGCTTTGCGCTGACCGCCAACGGCACGCCGATCGAATGCCCGCCGCCGAGGATCAGGGAAACAGTCGGCTTCTTCATCCCGGAGATCAGCTCTGCAATGGCGAGCCCCGCCTCCACGTCGCCGCCGACGGTGTTGAGCAGCACCAGAAGGCCCTTGATCTCCTCCGATTCCTCGATCGCCACCAGCTGGGGCATGACATGCTCATACTTCGTCGTCTTATTCTGAGGCGGGAGGATGAAATGCCCCTCCACCTGGCCGATGATAGTCAGGCAGTGGATGGTATGCTTCCCCTCCGCCGTGATGGAGCCGTAATTTACAATATCGCTCCCAGCCGATTCCCCGGTCAGTGTTTCCTCATTTTCCTCCGCCTGCTCAGGCTGGATTTCCGGCCCCCTGCCCGGCTCGATCGTATCATTTTTACCATACATCACAGACCAGCACCTCCCAAATTAATACGGTGTTAGTGTGTGTGTATCCCTTGTAATTATACGGTTTCCGGGCGGGCGGCCTCCTGCTTTGCAACCTCTTGCGTCCCCGCGCTTTCCTCCGCTTTTTTCGCTTTGGCAACCGCCAGCATCAGCTTGATCCGGTTTTCCTGGTTGACTTTGGTCGCCCCCGGGTCATAGTCGATTGCGACGATATTCGCCTCCGGGTGCCGCGTTTTGATGCTGCGGATCATCCCCTTGCCGACCACGTGGTTCGGCAGGCAGCCGAAGGGCTGGGTGCAGACGATGTTATCCACCCCGTCCGCAATCAGCTCGAGCATTTCGGCGGTCAAAAGCCAGCCCTCGCCCATTTTAGCGCCGTAGCCGATATATCCTTCGACCAGTTCTTTCAAGTGGGCATATCCCTTGGGGCAGTAAAACTTCGGCTCCGCCCTCACCGCATCGATCATGATCTGCTGGCAGTGGAGGACATAGGACATCAGCTTCCGTGCGATAAAGCGAACCGGCCGCTTTCCACCGTAAAGCTTGTAGTCCTCAATCCGGTTGTCGATTTTAAAGATGATAAAATCCATCAGGCCGGGAACCACCGTCTCCGCCTGTTCGGAGAGGAGGAACTCCTCGAGGTTGTTGTTCCCCAAAGGGGCATATTTCACATAAATTTCGCCGACGATCCCCACCCGGATTTTCTCTTCCTTCCGCACCGGAAGGGCGGCGAAATCCCTGACGATTTCCTCGAAACGTGACTTCATCGCCTTTTGGTTCAGCGCCCCGCCGTCTTTGAACTCCCCCGACAGCCGTTCCACCCAGCGGCTGGTCAGGCGGGCGGTGTCGCCCTCGACGATTTCATAAGGGCGGGTCTGGTTTTGCAGAAGCATCAGGAGATCCCCATACATCGCCGACATGGCCAGCTGGCGGATCAGCTTGAGGGTCATCTTGAAACCGGGGTTCTTCTCGAGCCCCGAAAGGTTGACGCTGATGACCGGGATCTGCTCCAGTCCGGAGCGCTTGAGCCCTTTTCGGAGGAGATGGATGTAATTCGACGCCCGGCATCCCCCGCCGGTCTGGGTGATGACCAGCGCCGTTTTGTTCAAGTCGTACTCGCCGCTTTTCAGCGCGTCGAGCAGCTGCCCGATCACCAGCAGCGCTGGGTAGCAGGTGTCGTTATGTACATTCTCAAGCCCCTGGCGGCGGATGCTCTCGCTGTCCGTCCCCTTTAACAAGGTGACATTGTAGCCGTTGAGCCGCATGACGTTTTTGATCAGTTCAAAATGGATCGGCAGCATCTGCGGCATCAGGATTTGATACTCCCGCTTCATCTCCTTGGTAAAAAGGAGCCTTCCCGTTTTATCGTATTTCAGCTGCGCCAAAGAATCACCTCTTTTCCTCTTTCTTTGCGAGCCGGTTGGCCTCCAGATAGGCGAACAGGCTGCGCAGCCTGATTTTGACCGCGCCGAGATTTGTCACTTCATCGATCTTGATCTGGGTGTAGATCTTTCCATAGCTCTCCAGAATTTCGCGAACCTCGTCGCCGGTGATCGCATCCAACCCGCAGCCGAAGGAGACGAGCTGGACGAGCTGGATCCAGTCCTTGTGGGAGCCGACATAGTGGGCGGCGGCGTAAAGCCGGGCATGGTAGGTCCACTGGTTGAGCACCCCGGCCTTCCGCTTGACCGAGCGAACCGTCAGGCAGTCCTCGGTCAGAACCGACACCCCGAAGCTGCGCACCAGCAGATCGATGCCGTGGTTGATCTCCGGGTCGATGTGATAGGGGCGCCCGGCGAGGACGATCACCATCTTGCCGTTCTTTTTCGCATCCTTTAAAACCGTCCGGCCGTAGGTGTAGAGCATCTCGCGGTAAGCCTCATATGCGTCATAAGCCTTTTTGGAAGCCTTCCGGATTTCCTCACGGGTCACTGAAAAGTATCGGTTGAAAACAGCATATGCCTTTTTTATAAAATCATGCCTGCGGTGGAGGCCGAGGTAATCTTTGATAAAGGTGATCTCGGAAAGGCGGCGGATATTTGCCCCGATGACCTCTGGGTAATACGCAACGACCGGGCAGTTATAATTGTTGTCGGACAGCCCTTCGTCGAAATTATAGGACATGCAGGGGTAAAAAATCGTCTCGATCCCCTGATCCAGTAGGGCGTCGACATGGCCGTGCAGAAGCTTTGCCGGATAGCAGACCGTATCCGACGGGATGGTGTGCTGCCCCTTTTCATACAGGGCGCGGTCGCTCCGCGGGGAGAGGATGACCTCAAAGCCGAGCTCGGTAAAAAAGGCGTGCCAGAAGGGGAGGTTTTCGTACATATTCAGCCCCATCGGAATCCCGATCTTTCCCCGCGGCCCGGGCGTTCCCTTTAAGCCGTTGAGGTAATCATATTTATAACGGAACGCGTTATAACCGCCCTCTTCCCGTTTGATCCCGAGCGGTTTTTCACATTTGTTGCCCGAAATATACCGCCCGCTGTCCGCAAACTTGTTGACGGTCAGCTTACAGTGGTTGGTGCAGCCGTTGCAGGTGGTGACCGAAACCGTGTGGGAGAACCCCTTAAGCTCCTCCAAGCCGAGCACCTTCGAGTGTTCACCGGCCCTTTCCTTGGCGTATAGGGCCGCCCCGTACGCGCCCATCAGCCCGGCGATCGAGGGGCGGACAACCTCGGCTTTGACCTCGCGCTCAAAGGCGCGGAGAACCGCATCGTTGAGGAAGGTGCCCCCCTGCACGACGATATGATCCCCCAGCTCCTTGGTGGAGTTGGCGCGGATGACCTTATACAGCGCGTTTTTTACAACGCTGGCCGCCAGCCCGGCGGCGATATCCCCTACGGTCGCGCCGTCCTTCTGCGCCTGTTTGACCGACGAGTTCATAAACACGGTGCAGCGCGAGCCGAGGTCGACCGGATGCTCTGCAAAGAGGCCGAACTTTGCAAACTCCTCCGCCTGAAAGCCCAGAGCGTGCGCAAAGGTTTCGATAAACGACCCGCAGCCGGAGGAACAGGCTTCGTTGAGCATGATGC
>JAAWBP010000006.1 GCA_022792755.1 Oscillospiraceae bacterium
CCGGGTCAAGCTCTCGGCGGCCTTCGTCTTTTCGAACCGGGTCAAGCTGACCGAGTACTACCACAACTCCAGCTGGCTGGAGCACGGCGGTTCGCCGGAGCGGGCGGTCAAGCAGGCTTTTGTCTCCCAGATCGACGCCTATCTGAAGCAGGGCGGCAAGTACCTCAAGAACGAGAGCAAGATCAGCTTTGCCGATGTGGAGGACTGCCTCGTCCTGGTCTCCTCCTCCTTCTCGACCCAGACCTCCTACGAAAACCAGACGAAAAAGTCGATCACCAATAAATTCATCTACGAGTGCATGACCGAGTTCCTCAAGCATCAGCTCGAGGTCTATTTTCTGGAAAATCCGGACGAGGCCAACCGGATCGCCGAACAGGTGCTGGTCAACAAGCGCAGCCGCGAAAATGCCGAAAAAACTCGGCTCAACCTCAAAAAGAAGCTGGCGGGCGGGATCGACCTGCAAAACCGGGTTCAGAAGTTCGTCGACTGCCGGAGCAAGGATCTCAGCCGCCGGGAGCTTTACATCGTGGAGGGGGATTCCGCCCTCGGCTCCTGCAAGCAGGGGCGGGACGCTGAATTCCAGGCGATCATGCCGATCCGCGGCAAGATCCTCAACTGCCTGAAGGCGGACTACGACAAAATCTTTAAAAACGATATCATCACCGACCTCCTCAAAGTCCTCGGCTGCGGGGTGGAGGTCAAGACCAAAGCGAACAAGGAGCTCTCCTCCTTCGACTTAAACGGCCTGCGGTGGCACAAGGTCGTCATCTGCACCGACGCCGATGTCGACGGCTTCCAGATCCGCACCCTGGTGCTGACCATGCTCTACCGGCTGACCCCGACGCTGATCGAAGAGGGGTACGTCTACATCGCAGAATCCCCGCTCTTCGAGATCACCAGCAAGGGGAAGACCTATTTTGCCTACACCGAAAAGGAGAAGACCGAAATCCTCGCCATGATCGGGAAGGACAAGTACGGCATCCAGCGTTCGAAAGGGTTGGGCGAAAACGAGGCGGATATGATGTGGCTGACCACCATGAACCCCGAAACCCGGCGGCTGATCAAGGTCACCCGGGACGAGGCGGAGGCCACGGCCAGGATGTTCGACCTGCTGCTGGGGGACAATCTCCAAGGGCGGAAAGACTTTATCTCCGAGTTCGGTTCCCAATATGTAGAGCTGGCGGATATCAGTTGAAAAGTATGTTGAAACTGTTGAAATAATACATGGAGTTGAGAGAATGGCCCCCAGAAAACCAAAAGAGCCAAAAAAAGAAGAGAAAAAAGGTGGCATCCAGGGATATATCGCCGGCGCGGGGCTGGTGCAGGAACAGCGGATCACCAGCACCCTGGAACAGAACTACATGCCCTATGCGATGAGCGTCATCATGTCCCGCGCCCTGCCGGAAATCGACGGATTCAAGCCGTCCCATCGAAAATTGCTATACACAATGTATAAAATGGGATTGTTATCCGGGGCGCGGACCAAATCGGCCAATGTCGTCGGCACGACCATGCGGCTGAATCCACACGGCGACAGTGCGATTTACGAGACGCTGGTTCGGCTCTCCCGCGGGTACGAAGCATTGCTCCACCCCTATGTCGATTCAAAGGGGAACTTCGGCAAGGCCTATTCCCGCGATATGGCCTACGCGGCCTCCCGGTACACCGAGGTCAAGCTCGACCCCCTCTGCGGCGAGCTCTTCCGGGACATCGACCGGGATACGGTCGACTTTGTCCCGAACTACGACAACAGCACCACAGAGCCGGTTCTGCTCCCTACCACCTTCCCCAGCATCCTGGTCAATGCCAATGTGGGGATCGCGGTTTCGATGGCGAGCTCGATCTGTTCCTTTAATCTGGCTGAGGTCTGTGAAACGACAGCGGCCCTGATCAAGAATCCGGCGCACGATATCATGGAGACCCTCAGGGCCCCCGACTTTTCCGGCGGCGGGTTGATTTTATACAATCGGGACGAATTAGAAAAAATATACAAAACCGGCAGAGGCGGCGTCCGCGTCCGGTGCCGGTATCAATACGACAAGCCGAACAACTGCATCGAGATCACCGAAATCCCGCCCACCACCACGGTCGAGGCGGCGATGGACAAGATCATCGACCTGATCAAGCAGGGGAAGATCCGCGAGATTTCCGACATGCGGGACGAGACCGACCGGGGCGGGCTCAAGCTGACGCTCGACCTCAAGCGGGGCGTCGACCCGGAAAAGCTGATGCAGAAACTCTACAAAATAACCCCGCTGGAGGACAGCTACTCCTGCAACTTCAACGTCCTGATCGGCGGCGCGCCCCGGGTGCTCGGCGTCCGGGAAATCCTGGAGGAGTGGACGGCCTTCCGGACGGAGTGCGTCCGTCGGCGTGTATACTTCGAGCTGGGGAAGAAGAAGGAGAAGCTCCATCTGCTCGAAGGGCTCGAAAAAATCCTGCTCGACATCGACCGGGCGATCAAGATCGTCCGGGAGACCGAGGAGGAGACCGAGGTCGTCCCCAACCTGATGATCGGCTTTGGGATCGACGAAGTCCAGGCGGAGTATGTGGCCGAAATCCGGCTGCGCCATCTCAACCGGGAGTATATCCTCAAGCGCACCCAGGAGATCGAGCAGCTCACCGGGGAGATCGCCGAGATGGAGGGGATCCTTGGCGACCCGAAAAAAGTCCGCGCCATCATCATTTCGGAGCTCAAAGAGGTGGCGAAGAAGTACGGGCAGCCCCGCAGGAGCCTGATCGTTTACGCCGAGGAGACAGAGGCGGAAACCTACGAGGAGGAGATCCCGGATTATCCGGTCAACCTCTTCCTCACCGAAGAAGGGTACTTCAAAAAGATCACTCCCCAGTCGCTGCGGATGAGCTCGGAACAGAAGCTCAAGGAGGGCGACCGGGTGACGATGCAGCTGGAGGCGGCCAACGGCGCCGAGCTGCTCTTCTTCTCCGACCGGGGGCAGGTTTACAAAACCTTTGCCTATGAGTTCGACGACACCAAGGCGAGCGTCCTCGGGGAATACATCCCGGCGAAGCTCGGCTTTGACGAAGGCGAGCGGGTGGCGGGGCTGATCGTCACCGCCGACTATTCCGGGTTCGTCCTCTTCTTCTTTGAAAACGGCAAGGCAGCTAAGGTGCCGCTCACCGCTTACCAGACCAAGACCAAGCGGAAGAAGCTGGCGAACGCCTATTCGACGGCTTCGCCGCTGACGGCGCTTTACCAGGCGAGGGACGGCGACGAGTTCATGCTGGTCTCCTCCAACACCCGGCGGCTCCTCTTCAACAGCGCCATGATCGCCCCGAAAGCGACCCGGGATTCCCAGGGGGTGGCGGTGATGGCCCAGAAGAAAAACTGCCGGCTCGAAAAAGTCCTGCCCTATCGGGAAGGGGAGCTCGCGAATCCCCACCGGTACCGCACCAAGACCCTGCCCGCCGCCGGCGCTCTCCCCCGCGAGGAGGATTTGGGCGAGCAGATGTCCTTGGTCTGAGGATATCTTTGCCTGGATGGCGCAATACGCGCCGCAGTGGCTCATCCGCGGGATGGGAGAACCAAGCAAAAGCGCGCGGGGCAAAAAAGAAAACGGCCGGTGATTACCGGCCGCCTGCATTGCACTTTCTCCGCAAACGCCTTAGAAGAGGGCAACGCCTTATTATCATGCCGCGTTTTCCGAGGTTTATACAGGGTGAAATAAAAAAGAAGAGCCGCACGCTTTAAACGCACCCCGTGTTTTGCCGCTGGGGTGGAAAGGACAGGTGCTTTTAGAAATTTGGGGTTGCATCCGGGCGGAAACTGTGGTAAACTATATCATACTATCTAAATCTGAAGGAGTGTCCCTGTATGAGCGTGTGGGAAATCATCGGCGGCTGTTTGATGCTGGTCGTTGGAATATTTATCATCGTTGTCGTCATGCTGCAGGAAAGCAAGCAGCCCGGGCTGTCCAGTTCGATTTCGGGCGGGATGGAGTATGACACCCGCGGCCGCGGAAAGACCAGCGAGGCGATTTTGGTGAAGCTCACTAAAATTTCGGCGATCGCCTTTTTTGTGATTACCTTGGCGGTCAACTTTGTATCGGTTTTCTTTAAGTGAGATATGGTGAAACGGTCCCTGCGTTTTACGCAGGGATTTTTTTGGGCATAATGAAGCAGGCTGAAACAGCCTGCAAAAACAGGGCTGTGTAAAATGGGAAGAAAGGAGCGGCGCCGGGTGGTGTGTTGTCTGAAGCCCGGCCCGCATGACGTTTACGATGGATAATATGATTCAAAAGAGGATCCTCCAAGTTCTCTCCAAAAGCGGGGCGAAGGGGCTGAAGGCAAAGGAGCTGGCTGTGAGGGCCAAATGCAGGAAGGCGGATTCCAAGCGCTTTTCCGCCGTACTGGCACAGATGGTGAAGGACGCCGAGGTCGTAAAGCGGGGGGAGCGGTATCAATCCCCGCGGGCGCTGGGCTTTTATGGGGCGCGGATCACCCGGGTGCAGAAGACCTTCGGCTTCGCCGAGCGGAATTCCGACCAGGCTGAGGTTTTCATCCCGGGGAAGTATTTGAAGGGTGCTCTCCCGGACGACGTCGTTTTGATCAAACCCCTCGGCCGTCCGCGCGGGGATTCGCCCGAGGGGCAGGTGCAGGCGATCGTCTCCTATGGCCCTGGCGAGTTCACAGGGGTGGTTATTTACCAGGACGGTAAGCTGCTCGTCAAGCCGGACAGCTTCACCGGGTCGCCGGTCGAGCTGTCGAAGGGAGCGGAGGCCGCGCCGGGGGAGAAGGTGCTGGCGCGGGTCGTCAAACGCGGTTCCCGCCACAGCGAGCACAAGGCGCAGGTGCTGGCCTCCTTCGGAAGTGCGGAGAGTGCGGCGGCTTGTGCGGCGGCGGTTTTGGAGCTGGAGGGCGTCTCTCCCTCCTTCCCGGCCGAGGTGCAGGACGAGGCCCGTTTCCTGAAAAACCGCGGAATCCGGGAGAGCGATCTCCGGGGCCGTCTGGATCTGCGCGGGGAGGCGATTTTTACCATCGACGGCGCGGATTCCAAAGACCTGGACGACGCGGTTTCCCTGAAGAAGGAGGGGGAGACCTACCGCCTTGGTGTCCACATCGCCGATGTTTCACGGTATGTCCGCCCGGGGTCCGCCCTCGACAAGGAGGCGTTTGAGCGGGGAACCAGCATCTACTACGCAAACCAGGTCGTCCCGATGCTCCCCAAAGAGCTTTCGAACGGGATCTGCTCCCTCAACCCCGGGGAAGACCGGTTGGCCTTTTCCGCCCTGATCACCCTGGACGGGAAGGCGCAGATCGTGGATTACACCTTTCAGAAAACGGTGATCCGTTCCCGGGTCAAAGGGGTTTACACCGAAATCAACGCGCTGCTGGAGGGGAACGCCCCAGCGGGGATCGAGGAGAAATACCGGGAGCTCACCCCACAGCTCGGCCTGATGAAGGAGCTTGCCGAGAAGCTGATCGAAAACCGCAGGCAGAGGGGCGCGCCCGAAATCGAGACCGCCGAGGGCAAAATCGTCGTGGATGAAGAAAACCGGGCCGTCAGCCTTGAGCCCCGCATCCGCGGCTTTTCCGAGCGGATGATCGAGGAGTTCATGCTGACTGCAAACGAGGCGGCCGCCGCCTACGCAAAGGGGAAAAACATCCCCTTTGTCTACCGGATCCACGAAAACCCGCCGGACGACAAGTTGGAAACCCTGTCCGAAGCGCTCCGCCTCCTCGGGCTGAACGCGAAGGGGATCCAGCACGGCCTGAGCCCCAAGCGGATGGCGGAGATTCTTGAGCAGGCGCGGGAAACGCCGGTTTACAGCATCGTAAACAGCCAGGTGCTGCGGGCGATGGCGAAGGCGAAATACAGCGACAATCCGGTCGGGCATTACGGGCTGGCGCTCGAAAACTACGCGCATTTCACCTCCCCGATCCGCCGGTATCCCGACTTGATGATCCACCGGATCCTCAGTGAGCTGGCGGCGTCCGGCGACCCTGCCGGCGTCACCAAGCGCTACCGGCGGGTCGCCCACGCGGCGGCCGACCAATCCACCCAGACTGAGCTCAGGGCCGTCCGGATCGAGCGGGGCTGCGAGGACTGCTACAAGGCGGAGTATATGAAGGGGCATATTGGTGAGAGCTTTGACGGCATCATCACCGGCGCCGTCCCGAACGGATTCTTTGTGGCGCTTCCCAGCACGGCGGAGGGGATGGTCTCTGTCCGGGATCTCCCCCAAGGGTTCTATGAATTCGACGGCTACTTTGAGCTCAAAGACAAGACGAGCGGCAATCGCTACCGTGTGGGGGACTCCGTCCGGGTCACCTGCATCGCGGCGAACGTCAACAAGGGCAGAATTGACTTCACGCTGACGGCAGAGTGACTCTGCTCTCAATCGCGATTCGCAGGCGGAGAAAATAACAATGTCGGTATCCCGCGAGCCACATAGTCTGTACAACGCGCCTCGCAGGATAAATACCTAGGATTGGCAGAACGGTTAGAGTGCGAACCGGCCGCCGGGGCCACCCGGCCCTGCCAGGGCACAGGCCCGGCGACACTCCGCCCTGCTTAGAAGAAAAACGCTCTCTTTTCATCGGAAAAGAGAGCGTTTTGCGATTCGGATGACAAGAAAGGCCCTCTTCTTTACCGGGGCGGCAGAGAGGCGTTCCCATCCGCCTCCATTTCGCGGAGCTCCTTCCGATGCCGGAGGTGAATTCCGATATGACCCACCCCCAGAAGCACCGCCGAGAGGAGCATCCAGACGACC
>JAAWBP010000110.1 GCA_022792755.1 Oscillospiraceae bacterium
CGACCATCCGCACGGCGGTGGTGAAGGTAAATCTCCTATCGGACGTCCCGGACCTGTTACGCCTTGGGGTAAACCCACCTTGGGCTACAAGACCCGTGCGAAGCATCATCGCTCCGATAAGTTTATCGTAAAACGCAGAAATGCGAAGTAATCGGAAAGGAGACAGATGAATCTATGGGCAGAAGTGTTAAAAAAGGGCCGTATGTACAGCCGGTCCTGTTAAAACGTGTTCAGAAGATGAACGAGAACGGGGAAAAGGTCGTCCTGAAGACCTGGAGCCGCGCTTCCACCATTTTCCCGGATTTTGTTGGCCATACCTTCGCAGTTCACGATGGACGCAAGCATGTCCCGGTCTATGTAACCGAGGATATGGTGGGGCACAAGCTCGGCGAGTTTGCTCCGACCAGGACCTACAAGGGCCATGCTGGTTCCAAGACATCAAATAACGGTAAGAAATAGGCCGGAAGGAGGATTTTGAATGGAAGCAAGGGCTTATCTCAGACATGCCCGCATCGCCCCGAGAAAGGTTCAGATTGTTCTGGATTTGATCCGCAATAAGCCGGCCGGCCTCGCTATGGCGATTTTGAAAAACACACCGAAAGCCGCGTCTGCGCCTCTGGCAAAGCTTCTGGCATCGGCGATTGCCAATGCCGAAAACAACCACAACATGAACAGAGACGAGCTTTATGTGGCCGAGTGCTTCGTTACCCCCGGACCGACCCTGAAACGGATCCGCCCGAGAGCGCAGGGCAGGGCCTTTAAAGTGCTCAAAAGAACGTCGCATGTCACGCTGGTCCTGAAGGAAAAGGAATAAGCTGAAAGAGGAGGTAAACTATGGGACAGAAAGTAAACCCACACGGTTTTAGAGTGGGCGTTATCAAAGACTGGGATTCCCGCTGGTTTGTGAACGACGCTGCTTTCGGCGATACTCTCGTTGAGGATTACAAGATTCGCAAATATCTGAAAAAGAACTTGTACGCAGCAGGCGTTCCGCGGATTGAAATCGAGCGCGACGCCCTCAAAATAAGAATTCACATCCATTGTGCGAAGCCGGGCCTCGTCATCGGCCGCGGCGGTTCCGAAATTGAAAAGCTCCGCGCGACCCTGCAGAAAATGCTTGGCAAAACGGTGCTGATCAACATTGTCGAAGTAAAACAGCCGGATCTCAACGCGCAGCTGGTTGCTGAAAACATCGCTTCCCAGCTCGAGCGCAGAATCTCGTTCCGCCGCGCGATGAAACAGTGCATCGGCAGAACGATGCGCCTCGGCGCGAAAGGGATCAAGACTGCCGTTTCCGGCCGTCTGGGCGGCGCTGAAATCGCCCGTTCCGAAAGCTATCACGAGGGGACAATCCCTCTCCAGACCATCCGCGCCGACATTGATTACGGCTTTGCCGAGGCGAACACCACCTACGGTAAGATCGGCGTAAAGGTATGGATTTACAAAGGCGAGGTTCTCAAAGGCGAGATCGGAGCTTCTTCCTCCCGCAGAAACGAGAGAACTGAAAACCGCAGAAGACCCCGCAGGGAAGGAGGTAGCAAGTAATGCTATTACCGAAGCGCGTAAAATACCGCCGTGTCCACAGAGGGCGGATGACCGGAAAGGCGACCCGCGGCAACACGGTTTCGCACGGTGAATACGGTCTGCAGGCTTTGCAGCCGGCGTGGATCACCTCGAACCAGATCGAGGCGGCCCGTATCGCCATGACCCGTTACATCAAACGTGGCGGTCAGGTTTGGATTAAAATTTTTCCGGATAAGCCGGTAACCGAGAAACCCGCTGAAACCCGAATGGGTTCCGGTAAAGGTTCGCCGGAGTACTGGGTGGCTGTCGTAAAGCCGGGCAGGGTTCTTTTTGAGATCGCCGGCGTTTCCGAAGAGGCGGCCAGGGAAGCTATGCGTCTTGCAATGCATAAGCTGCCGATCAAGTGCAAATTCGTATCTAAGGAACAGACAGGCGGTGAGCAATAATGAAAGCTGTAGAAATTCGTGACTTGTCACTTACCGAGATCAACCAGAAGGTGAGCGATCTGAAAGAAGAGCTCTTCAATCTGCGCTTCCAGCTCGCGGTCAATCAGCTTGAGAATCCGCAGCGGATCAAGGCTGTGAAGAAAGATATTGCCCGTTTGAAAACGGTTCTTCGTGAGCGCGAGCTCAAGGAAGCCGCTGAGAAGTAAGGAAGGAGGATTAGGCTGTGAGTGAAAGAAACCTCAGAAAAACGAGGGTAGGCACGGTTGTCAGCAATAAGATGGACAAAACGGTCGTCGTCTCGATTGCCGACAATGTCAGACATCCTCTTTACAAAAAGATCATCAAACGCACCGTGAAGCTGAAGGCCCACGACGAGGGGAACGCTTGTAATATCGGCGATAAGGTGGAAATTATGGAGACCCGTCCGCTGTCTAAGGACAAAAGATGGAGAGTTGTAGAAATACTTGAAAAAGCGAAATAATGATGCCGAAAGGAGGCATGCACTGTGATACAGATGCAGAGTTACCTGAAGGTTGCCGACAATACCGGTGCGAAAGAGCTTATGTGTATCCGTGTGTTGGGCGGTTCCCGCAGAAGGTACGCTAATATTGGCGACGTTGTCGTTGCTTCGGTCAAAAAAGCAACACCCGGCGGCGTTGTTAAAAAAGGCGATGTAGTAAAAGCAGTTATCGTCCGTTCCGCGAAGGGGGTCCGCCGCGACGACGGAACCTATATCCGTTTCGACGAGAACGCGGCGGTCATCATCCGCGACGATAAAAACCCGAGAGGCACCCGTATTTTTGGGCCTGTTGCGAGAGAGCTCCGCGAGAAGGAATATCTCAAGATTCTTTCGCTGGCGCCGGAAGTACTTTGATGGGAGGTGCGCTTGAAAATGAATAAAGTACACGTAAAAAGCGAGGATACCGTTGTCATCCTGACCGGCAGGGACAAGGGCAAGCAGGGTAAGGTCCTGGAGGTCAGCCCCTCTGAGCAGAAGGTGATCGTGGAAGGCTGCAACATCGTCAGCAAGCACGTAAAACCGAGAAGGATGGGAGAGACCGGCGGCATCGTGAAGGCTGAGTCCCCGATCTACGCCTGCAAGGTTCAGCTCGTCTGCCCGAAGTGCAAAAAGCCGACCCGCGTCGGGCACAAGGTCAGCGAGGACGGCAAAAAAGAGCGCCTTTGTAAAAAATGCGGCGCAACCTTTTAAGTGAGGAGGAAAAAACATGGCAAGACTGAAAGATGCTTATGTAAAAGAGATTGCCCCGGCTATGATGAAAAAGTTCGGCTACAAAAGCGTCATGCAGATTCCGAAGCTTGAAAAGGTTGTTGTCAACGTTGGATGCGGCGAGGCCCGCGACAACAGCAAGATCATCGACGCGATTATGGCGGATCTGGCGGCGATCACCGGCCAGCGCCCTATCGTCTGCAAGGCGAAGAAATCTGTAGCGAACTTTAAACTCCGCGAGGGGATGGACATCGGCGCAAAGGTCACCCTGCGCGCTGAAAATATGTATGAGTTTGTCGACCGCCTCTTCAACGTCGCCCTCCCGAGGGTCAGGGATTTCCGCGGGATCAACCCGAATTCCTTCGACGGGCGCGGCAACTACAACATGGGCGTAAAGGAACAGCTCATTTTCCCGGAGATCGATTACGATAAGATCGACAAGGTCAGAGGGATGGATATCTGCTTTGTCACCACCGCGAAAACAGATGAAGAGGCCAGGGAGCTTTTGTCTCTCATGGGCGCTCCGTTTGCAAAATAAGGGAGGAAACAGTCAATGGCTAAAACGTCCATGAAAGTAAAACAGCAGAGAGAGCCGAAGTTTTCCACCCGTGCCTACAACAGGTGTAAAATCTGCGGAAGACCGCACGCCTACCTGAGAAAATACGGCGTCTGCCGTATCTGTTTCAGAGAGCTGGCTTACAAGGGCCAGATTCCGGGCGTGAAAAAAGCAAGCTGGTAAGAGCTGCTAGAAGCAAAGGAGGTTGACGGCATGCAAATCACCGATACAGTTGCTGATATGCTCACCCGGATCCGGAACGCAAACACAGCAAAACACGACACGGTGGATATACCCGCATCCAACATGAAAAAGGCGATTGCCCAGATTCTTGTTGACGAGGGTTATGTAAAGAGCTTCCAGGTCATCGAAGACGGGAAGCAGGGAACGATCCGTATTACCTTGAAATACGGCGAGAACAAGTCCCAGGTGATTACAGGACTGCGCAGAGTTTCCAAGCCGGGCCTGCGTATTTATTCGAACGTTGAGGATATGCCAAGGGTTATGAAGGGCCTTGGTGTGGCGATTCTGTCCACATCCAAGGGAATCATGACCGACAAGGCGGCGCGCAAAGCGAACGTCGGCGGCGAAGTCCTTGCGTTTATCTGGTAGAAGGAGGTAGGCGTCGAATGTCACGAATTGGAAGAAAGCCCATCGATGGTCCCTCCGGTGTAGATGTGAAGATCAATGGGAACCACATCACGGTGAAAGGCCCGAAAGGGACGCTGGAACGGGATTTTCACAAAGACATGTCGGTCGTTCTCGACGGGAGCGTCATCAACGTAAACC
Source organism: Oscillospiraceae bacterium (assembly GCA_022792755.1). GTDB lineage: Bacteria > Bacillota > Clostridia > Oscillospirales > Ruminococcaceae > Metaruminococcus_A. The sequence continues at coordinate 4,544 of JAAWBP010000110.1, forward strand.
GTCCGAGCGAGGACAAAGAGCATAAAAGCCTGCACGGCCTGACCCGCACCTTGATCGCCAACATGGTGGAAGGCGTTACAAACGGCTTTTCCAAGGAACTTGAGATCAACGGCGTTGGTTATCGTGCGGCAAAGCAGGGTAAGGATTTGGTCATGAACCTCGGGTATTCCCATCAGGTCATCTGCCCTGAGATCGACGGGATCACCATCGACGTCCCCAGCCCGAACAAGGTTGTCATCTCGGGCCCGGACAAACAGAAGGTCGGCCAATTCGCCGCCGAAGTGCGCGAGAAACGTCCGCCGGAGCCGTATAAGGGCAAGGGCATCAAATATGCCGGCGAATATATCCAGCGCAAAGAAGGGAAAGCCGGTAAAGGCAAGAAGTAATGAAAGGAGTTGACTTGGAATGGTGAAAAAGACTGCTGGAACCAATTCCAGAATCAAAAGACACCGCAGAGTCCGTGCTAAGATCAGCGGTACACCTGAGCGTCCGCGCCTGAATGTATTCCGCTCCTCGAAAAACATCTATGCGCAGATCATAGACGACGTCAACGGCGTTACTCTTGTTGCGGCTTCATCGATCGAAAAAGGATTTGAAGGAAGCGGCTCCAACAAGGAGGGCGCTCGCAAAGTAGGTCAGTTAGTTGCAAAGAAAGCCTTGGAAAAGGGAATCGAAGAGGTCGTTTTCGACCGCGGCGGTTACATTTACCACGGCCGAGTTTTGGAACTGGCTGAGGGAGCCCGCGAATGCGGCCTCAAGTTTTAAGAGGAGGTATTCATTTGGCTATTATAGATGCTAACGCATATGATTTGAAAGAAAAAGTGGTTGCCATTAACCGCGTTTCCAAAACCGTAAAGGGCGGGCGTATCTTCAAATTTGCCGCGCTGGTCGTCGTCGGGGACGGCAACGACATCGTCGGTTTCGGCCTCGGCAAATCCGGCGAAGTTCCGGACGCCATCCGCAAGGGGATTGAGGACGCGAAGAAAAATCTGATCAAGATTTCCATCAACGGCACCACGATTCCCCACGAGATCATCGGGCGGTTCGGCGCCGGCCGTGTTTTGATGAATCCCGCCCCGGAAGGCACCGGCGTAATTGCGGGCGGCCCTGTCCGTGCCGTCATCGAGGTCACCGGGATCAAGGACATCAGAACCAAGGCTCTGCGCTCCAACAATCCCTGCAACGTCGTAAGGGCGACCATTAACGGGCTCGCTTCCCTGCGCACAGCGGAGCAGATGGCGGAGATCAGGGGAAAATCCGTTAAAGAAATTTTAGGGTAAGGGAGGATTGACTCATGGCGGATAAAACAATTCAGGTTAAGCTCGTGAGGGGTCTTTCCGGCAGAAAAAAAGATCAGATTGCAACAGTAAACGCGCTGGGCCTGCGTAAGATCGGCGACGTTTCCACCCAGCCCGACAACGACGCGACTAAAGGCAAAATCGCAAAGGTCGCCCACCTGGTTGAGGTTGTCGAAGGCTGACCTGGTTTCTCATGAGCCCATGTTTGAAAGAGTCATTTGCCGCTTGAAACAGGCGGCGGAATGGAGGTTAAGATGAAACTGCACGAGTTAACTCCGGCAGCTGGTTCCAACCACGACGTCAAGCGCAAAGGGCGCGGCGCTGGTTCCGGAAACGGCAAGACGGCCGGTAAAGGCCATAAAGGCCAGAACGCTCGTTCGGGCGGCGGCGTACGGCCGGGCTTTGAAGGCGGCCAGATGCCTCTTCAGAGACGTGTCCCGAAAAGAGGGTTCAACAATATTTTTGCGACCAGATATTCCACGGTCAACGTTGTGGATTTGAACCGTTTTGACGACGGTGCGGTCGTCGACCTGGAAGCCCTGATGAATGCTGGAATCGTCCGCAAAGAGCTTGACGGTGTCAAGATCCTCGGCAACGGCGAGCTTTCCAAAAAGCTGACCGTCAAGGCTGCCGCCTTCTCTGCCAGCGCGAAAGAGAAGATTGAAAAAGCAGGCGGCACGGCGGAGACTTTATAATTGACCGCGTGTTTTACACTTCGTTACAGACGGAATGGAGGGCAAAATGTTTCAGACGATTCGTAATGCGTTGGCAATTCCTGAAACAAGGAAAAAACTCCTTTACACTCTGTTGATTATCGTGATCTTCAGGGTTGGTTCTGCAATCCCCGTTCCTTTTCTGGATCCGAGCGCACTGAAGTCGATGATTGAATCCGGCGGCGATTTCCTGGGCTATCTCGACATCATGACGGGCGGCGCCTTTGCGAGCGCAACCCTGTTCGCGATGTCGATCACCCCTTATATCAACGCCTCAATCATCATCCAGCTGCTCACTGTGGCTATCCCTCCGCTGGAGCGGATGTCCAAAGAGGGCGAAGAAGGGCGCAAAAAGCTTGCGAAGATCACCCGCTATACGACGTTTGCCCTGGCCCTTTTACAGGGTGTGGCCTATTACTTCCTCGCACGCAATTCCGGTGCGATCAGCAGTACCCATATGAACGGCGGAGCAGGATTCTTTGTGGCCGCTGTGATTGTGGTGACCTTTGTTGCCGGTACAGCGGTGATTGTCTGGCTCGGTGAGCGGATTAACGAAAAAGGGATCGGGAACGGCATCTCCATCATCCTTTTTGCTGGGATCATCTCCCGCGGCCCGTCTATGATCAACACCCTGATCCAGTACTGGAATATGGGCAACCCGCTTTACTATGTCCTGATTCCTTTGGTCGCGGTTGTTTTTATACTGATCATCGCGTTCATCGTCGTCATGACCAACGCGGAGCGCAGGATCCCTGTCCAGTACGCAAAGCGTGTCGTCGGGCGGAAGATGTACGGCGGCCAGAATTCCCACATCCCGATCAAGGTCAGCATGAGCGGCGTTATGCCGATCATCTTCGCAAGTTCCTTTGTCTCGATCCCGGGGACGATTGCGGCGTTCTTCCAGCCGGAAGAGGGCAGCTTCTGGAGAGGGTTTCTGGACATTTTCAACTACACCAGCATCTGGTACGGCATCATTTATTTCGTGCTGATTATCGGGTTCAACTACTTCTATGTTGCAATCCAGTATAATCCAATCGAAATTGCCAATAATCTCCGCAAGAACAGCGGGGCGATCCCGGGCATCCGCCCAGGGAAGCCCACCAGCGACTTCATCTCTAAGGTTCTTTCTAAAATCACCTTTGTCGGGGCGATCTTCCTTGGGATTATCGCAATCTTCCCGATTGTCTTCACCAATATCAGCGGAATCAATATCGCAATCGGCGGTACGTCAATCTTGATTGTCGTCGGCGTCGCGCTGGAAACCATGAGGACGCTTGAATCTCAGATCACAATGAGGCATCATAAAGGCTTTTTGGAATAGCAGAGAGCTGGTATGAGAAATACGAAGAAAGGAACGATACTGAGCGAAAAAAGAGAATTTCTCTTGTTTGGTGTAAACTCAGTATCGCGGGGTGATCGATATGAATCTGATTTTTTTAGGAGCGCCGGGCGCCGGCAAGGGAACCCAGGCTGAGGTTGTTTCCGAACACCTTGGGATCCCCACTATTTCGACCGGTAACATCATTCGTGAAGCGCTGAAAAATGGGACGGAGACTGGGTTAAAGGCCAAATCCTATGTGGATGCGGGCCAGCTCGTCCCGGATGAAGTGGTGATCGCCATCATCAAGGAGCGGCTGGTGCAGCAGGACTGTGCCGGCGGGTTTATCCTGGACGGCTTCCCGCGGACAGTTCCCCAGGCGGAGGCGCTCGACCAGATGGGAATCCGGATTGACCGGGTAATTGACATTGAAGTGGCGGATGAAACAATTATGGCGAGGCTGTCAGGCCGCCGGGTCTGTGAAGGTTGCGGCGCGTCCTACCACCTTGAATACAAGCCGAGCAAAGCGGAAGGCGTCTGCGACAAGTGCGGCGGTAAGACCGTTCAGCGCAAGGACGACCATCCCGACACCGTCAAAGACCGTCTCCGTGTCTATCATGAGCAGACCGAGCCTTTGAAGGAGTATTACCGGAAGACCGGGAAGCTCGCAGTGGTAGAAGGCCAGGAGGAAGTCAAGGATACGACCGCCCTCACCCTTAAAGCTGTGGAGGCTTGAGATGATTTCTCTGAAAACGGCCCGTGAGCTGGAACAGATGCGCAAAGCCTGCATCATTTCCGCGCAGGCGTTAAAGCTTGCCGGGGAGCAGGTCAAAGCTGGGATGAGCACCTACGAGCTGGACACCATCATCCGGGAGTTCATCGAATCGAAAGGGGCGAAGGCATCCTTCCTCGGGTACGGCGGTTTTTCCGGCAGTGCCTGTATCTCGATCAACGATGAGGTCATCCACGGGATCCCCAGCAAAAAGAAGATCATCCAGCCGGGCGATCTCGTCAAGGTGGATGTAGGCGCTTTTATCGGCGGATATCATGGCGACAATGCGGCGACCTTTGCCGTGGGCGAGGTGTCGCCCGAGGCAAAAAGGTTGATGGACGTTACCGAACAGAGCCTTTATGAAGGAATTAAGATGGCGCGGGTGGGCAACCGGATTGGGGATGTCTCCCACGCGGTCGAAGAATATGTCACAAGCAGGGGATATGCGGTGGTCAAACAGTTTGTCGGCCACGGCGTGGGGCGCAAGCTGCACGAGTCCCCGGAGGTTCCGAACTACGGCGCACCCGGAAGGGGCGTGCGTCTCGCAGCGGGAATGACGCTGGCGATCGAGCCGATGATCAACATCAAAGGCGAGGGCGTGAACGTGCTTGCAGATGGCTGGACGGTTAAAACGGCCTCAGGCAGTCTTTCGGCACATTTTGAACATACCATAGCCATTACAGGCGACGGTCCGGTCATCCTGACCCGGGCGTGAGGTGGTTTTAATGCAGCTGACGGAAGGCTCGGTGGTAAGATCCACAGCAGGCCATGATAAAGGGTCCTTCTGCGTGGTGGTCGGTTTCCGAGGCGGCTGGCCGCTGGTTGCGGACGGCAGGGAGCGGAAGCTGGAACACCCAAAGCGGAAGAATCCAAAGCATTTGGCTGGTACCAGAGAGAGATTGAACCTGAATGAAATCCACGGCAACACAATGCTGAGGCGGAAGCTGTGGCCCTTTCAATATGGGGGACAGCCGCCGGTTTTTGAATGAGGGAGGTATTTGCTTGGCAAAAGACGATGTAATCGAAATCGAGGGCGTCGTTGTAGAGGCTCTTCCGAACGCGATGTTTCAGGTGGAGCTGGCCAACGGCCATAAAATTTTAGCGCATATTTCGGGCAAGCTGCGGATGAATTTTATCCGCATCCTGCCGGGCGACAAGGTAACTGTTGAGATGTCGCCGTATGATCTGTCAAAGGGACGCATTACCTGGCGTTCAAAGTAAAAAATCGATCCCCGTTTCCGCTTTTTGGGCGGCGGGCGCTTAAAAGCCTTTAAAGGAGGTATTTCAAGTGAAAGTAAGACCTTCGGTTAAACCCATCTGCGAAAAGTGCAAGATTATCAAACGCAAAGGCCGCATCATGGTAATCTGCCAGAACCCGAAGCACAAACAGCGTCAGGGTTAAGTTTATTTCGTTGGACCAAAAAGTTCAAATAAATTCAAGAGGACGAAAATAGGTTCCTGTAAACCTGTAATAGACAGGGAGGGAAGGACTTTCGTCAAGCACTGGAGGTGCAAGGTAAAAAATGGCTCGTATAGCTGGAGTTGACCTGCCGAGAGATAAGAGAATCGAAGTCGGTATCACTTACATCTACGGCATCGGTAATGCAACCGCAAAGAAAATCCTCGAAGCGACCGGAGTCAATCCCGACACCAGAGTCCGGGATCTGACCGAAGCGGACGAGGCTGCGCTGCGCGATTACATCGACAAAAACCTTGACGTAGAGGGCGACCTTCGCAGAAATGTCGCGCTGAACATCAAGAGATTGATCGAGATCGGCTGCTACCGCGGCGTCCGCCACAGAAAAGGCCTGCCGGTCCGCGGACAGAGGACCAAAACCAATGCCCGTACCCGTAAAGGCCCGGTAAAGACCGTAGCGAACAAGAAGAAATAACAGGAAAGGATAGGAACACATGGCTGTTAAGAATGCTAAGAAAACCACGATTCGCAGACGTCGTGAACGCAAGAATATTGAGCGTGGCGCCGTTCATATCCAGTCCACTTTCAATAACACTATGGTAACGATTACCGATACACAGGGAAATGCGATTTCCTGGGCTTCCGCCGGCGGCCTCGGCTTCCGCGGCTCCAGAAAATCCACCCCGTTTGCCGCGCAGACCGCTGCCGAGACCGCTGCGAAAGCTGCGATGGAGCACGGGCTCAAAACCGTTGAGGTTTTTGTAAAAGGCCCCGGTTCCGGACGTGAGGCCGCAATCAGAGCGCTGCAGTCCGCAGGGCTTGAGGTGACGATGATCAAAGACGTCACCCCGATCCCGCACAACGGCTGCCGTCCGCCGAAAAGAAGACGTGTATAAGAGTGCAAATTTGGAGGTGTAACGAATGGCAAGATATACCGGTGCGGTTTGCAGAATGTGCCGTCGTGAAGGGCAGAAGCTGTTCTTAAAGGGCGAACGGTGCTATTCTGATAAATGTGCAATCGCCAGAAGGGGTTATGCCCCTGGCCAGCACGGTCAAAGCCGCAAAAAAGTATCTGAATATGGAATTCAGCTGAGAGCGAAACAGAAAACCAGACGTTATTACGGCGTTCTGGAGGGACAGTTCGCAAAATATTTCGACATGGCAGAGCGCAAAGCCGGCATGACCGGCGAAAACCTCTTGAGAATCCTTGAATCCCGCCTGGACAACGTCGTTTACCGCCTTGGTTTCGCGACTTCCAGAGCGGAAGCCAGACAGCTGGTTGTCCACAACCACTATCTGGTCAACGGCAAGAAGGTCAACATCCCTTCCTACCTGGTCAAAGAGGGCGATGAGGTCACCATCTGTGAAAAGAGCCGTTCGAGCGACAAGATGAAGGCGGTTCTGGAGAGCACCGGCGCGCGCCCGATCCCGATGTGGCTTGAGCTGAACAAAGAAACCCTCAACGCAAAGGTAACCCGGATGCCGAACCGCGAGGATATCGACCTTGACGTTGAAGAACATCTCATTGTCGAGCTGTATTCCAAATAATCGCAGATTGTTGTTTCATGTGCAGGATAAGCGTAAATTCCTGCGGGTGTTTACGCTCTGCAGCATGAACCGGATGGCTGTAAAACCGGTTCGCCGGTCGAAACATTTTAGCTCATCGTATTTGTTGGGCATGCAAACAGGAGGGTTATAAATGATTGAAATCGAAAAGCCAAGAATTGAGACGGCAGAAATTAAATCCGACGGAACTTACGGCAGATTTATTCTCGAGCCACTCGAGCGCGGCTACGGCACAACGCTGGGCAACAGCCTCAGGCGCGTGCTGCTCTCCTCGCTACCTGGTGTTGCCGTTACGTCGATCAAGATCGACGGCGTGCAGCATGAGTTTTCAACCATCCCTGGCGTGAAGGAAGACGTCACTGAGATTGTTCTGAATATTAAAGGGCTGATTGCGAAAGTCCACGGAGAAGCGCCGAAGACCATCTATGTCGAAGCAGAGGGCGAAGGCGAAATCACCGCAGGAGACATCAAGGCGGACAGCGAGGTCGAAATCCTCGACCCCGGGATGCACATTGCGACCTTGTCGCAGGGTGCAAAGCTGTATATGGAGATTGTGATCGACCGCGGAAGAGGGTACGTCCCCTCCGAGCGGAACAAGCAGAATCTTCAGTCCTCGATCGGCGTCATCCCGGTGGACAGTATTTATACGCCGGTGCTCAAGGTCAATTACACCGTGGAAAATACGCGTGTCGGCCAGATTACCGACTATGACAAACTGACTCTGGAAATTTGGACCGACGGGACGATTTCCGCAAAAGAGGCGGTTTCTCTGGGCGCCAAGGTTCTCAACGAGCATCTGAATCTATTTATAGATTTGTCTGAAGAAGGATACGCCGCCGAAATTATGGTGGAAAAGGATGACAAGGGCAAAGAAAAAGTCCTTGAGATGACCATTGAGGAGCTTGACCTGTCTGTGCGTTCATTCAACTGCTTGAAGCGCGCGGGCATCAATACGGTTGAAGATTTGATTAATAAATCCGAGGATGACATGATGAAGGTCAGAAACCTCGGCAGAAAGTCGCTGGAAGAAGTGGTGGAGAAGCTCAAAAACCTGGGCTTTAACCTCAACAGCGGCGAAGAATAATACCGGGCCTTTCCGGAAAGCCGGAGAGGTTATGGAGTTAGGAGTGAATTCAAATGGCAGGAAGCAGAAAGCTAGGCAGAGCCACCGACCACAGAAAGGCGATGCTCAGAGCAATGGTCACTTACTTGCTTGAGAACGGCAGGATTGAGACGACCGTAACGCGTGCCAAAGAGGTTCGCGCAATGGCTGAAAAGATGATCACCATTGGCAAAGACAGTTCCCTTCACAATAAACGCCAGGTTTTCTCTTATATCACAAAAGAGTCTGTCGCCAAAAAGGTTCTGGATGAAATTTCTCCGAAATACGCAGACAGAAACGGCGGCTACACCCGAATTGTCAAGATCGGCCCCCGCCGCGGGGATGCCGCTGAAATGGCGATTATCGAACTGATCTAACGGAATTGGAAAAAGGGCACGGTAAAAATACCGTGCCCTTTTTGTTATGATTCCTTAAAAGATTGATACTGGCAAAAATGCATAATATACATTAAGTATAATTTTCCAAAAACAACTCCCCACAGCTTCCGAAAAAAGGAAGATGTGGGGGTTTTAGAAGGTCAAGCATTTAATTTTTGATGGAAATCCGCCATGGCCTCTGAAATTTTGATCTGCTGCGGGCAGACTGCTTCACAGCTTCGGCAGCTGACACAGACGGAGGGCTGCTTTTCCTGCGGCAGCGCCATCAAAGCCATTGGAGCGAGGAAACCGCCGCCGGTAAAGCAGTGCTCATTGTAAAGCTCGAGGAGTGATGGGATGTCCAGCCCCTGCGGGCAGTGGCTCACGCAATAACGGCATTTCGTGCAGGGCAGGACAATCCGCCCTGTCATTTCCCCGGCAATTTTTAATAAGGCTTCCGTCTCCGAACCGGAGAGGGGGCGTTCCTCTTCGAAAGTGCGGATATTTTCTTCCAGCTGTTCGAGGTTCGACATCCCCGAAAGGGTGACCTTGACCTCGAGGAGGCCCTGGAGGAAACGGAAAGCCCAGGCGGGGATCCCCTCATCTGGGCGGAGCGCCTTCAGGGCATTTTCCGCCTCGCCGGGGAGGGACGCAAGCTGCCCGCCCCGGAGCGGCTCCATTACCCAGACTGGGATGTGGTACTCATTCAGCAGCTCCAGCTTTGCCTTGGCGTCCTGGAAGGTCCAATCCAGCCAGTTGAGCTGGATTTGGCAGAATTCCATCTCCGCGCCGTAGGCATCCAGGAACCGCTTCATCACCTCGCAGCTGCCGTGGGCGGAAAAACCGAGATGGCGGATCCGCCCGTCCTTTTTCTGCCGGATCAGATAATCGAAGATGCCATACTTCGGATCGAGGTAAGCGTCGATGTTCATCTCGCAGACGTTGTGGAAGAGGTAAAAGTCGAAATAAGAGACCCGGCATTTTTCGAGCTGCCGTTCAAAAATAGATTCCACTTTGTCCATGTTGGAGAGGTCGTAGCCGGGGAACTTGGTCGCCAGATAGTAGCGATCCCGCGGGTAATGGCTCAGCAGCCTGCCCATTACGAGCTCAGAATTGCCGTTGTGGTAGCCCCATGCGGTGTCATAATAGTTGATCCCATGCTCCATCGCATAAGCGACCATTTTCTCCGCCAGTGCCTCATCGATCTGGGTGTCATCACCGCCTAAAAGAGGCAGGCGCATGGCGCCCAGGCCGAGTGCGGAGAGCTTTAAGTCCTGAAATTCCTTGTAGATCATCTTCATTCCTCCTCGATTGTCGTGCGGTTTCATAGAAAAGGTTAGAGAATCCCCTTGAAATCCTGTTTGCAGGCTGTCCTGTTTTGCTCAAACAAAAGTATACCGAACGGAAGGTTGATCCGTCAAGCGCTTTGGGAAACAAAAAGTTTTTATCTAATACCCATTGGATATCAAATACCTATATGAAATAGAAGAACATATCTTTCGGGCATGGATTGAAAGGCAGTCGGAAAAGGGGGGGTGTGATGAAAAGCGGGAAGCAGGGGATTCCGCCCTCCTTTTTACCCTTTTATTGATTTTGCAGGAGAAAAATGGTATACTATAATAGAATAGTTATGATTGCGGCTGTACTCCGTGACTGTCGGGCAGTTCTGCAATGGCCGCAGCCCGCAGGGCGGATTGTTTGCGCAACGCGCCCCGCAGGATGAAAACCTGGAGATTGATAAGGCGCTGGGGTGCGGATTGTCCAGCTCGGCACCAGCGCTTTTTAATAGGGAGGATGGTTCAGATGGGAAAATTCCAGTTTCAGAAAACCGAGATCGATGGCCTTTATGTGATCGAACCCACCGTTTTTGGGGACGACCGGGGCTATTTTATGGAGACCTATAACTACAACGAGTTCAAAGAGGCCGGCCTGGGGATGACCTTCGTTCAGGACAACGAGTCCAAGAGCAGAAGGGGCGTCCTGCGCGGCCTCCATTTCCAGACCCGGAATCCGCAGGGGAAACTGGTGCGGGTGATCGAAGGGGAAGTGTTCGACGTGGCGGTCGATCTCCGCGAGGGGAGCAAAACCTTCGGGAAGTGGTACGGCGTTACGCTGAACACCGAAAACAAGCGCCAGTTTTATATCCCGGAGGGGTTTGCGCACGGCTTCGTCGTCCTGTCTGACGAAGCGAAGTTCGTCTATAAATGTACCAATTTTTACGACCCGTCCAGCGAGGGCGGCCTGCTTTGGAACGACCCGGAGATCGGGATCGAATGGCCGGTGACGGACGACATGGAGATCCTGCTCTCCGAAAAGGACCGGAAGCAGCCGACCCTGCGGGAATACCTGGGGAAATAGGCGCCCGCCCGAACCCGACGGAAAGGGAATGGATATGGAGCAAACGAACAAACTGCACACCTTTGTGATCTGCGCTTACCGGGAAAGTGAATACCTGGAGGAGTGCATCCGGTCGCTGCTCGGCCAAACGGTTCAGAGCAGGATCCTGATTGCAACCTCTACACCGAATGAAACGATCAGGGCGGCGGCCGAAAAATATAGCCTGCCGCTTTTTATAAACGACGGCCCGTCGAGTATTGCGCACGACTGGAATTTCGCCTATGAAAAGGCGGAAACCCCCTATCTCACCATCGCCCACCAGGACGATGTCTACCTGCCCGGCTATACGGAGGCGGCGCTGAAGGCTTTTGCCAAGGCAAAACGGCCGCTGATCTTTTTTTCGGATTACAGCGAACTGCGGGAAGGAAAGGCTGTCTCTAAAAGCCGCTCGCTCAGGATCAAGCGGCTCCTCCTCCTCCCGATGCGGGCCAAAGTCTTCCAAAAGAGCAGGTTCATTCGACGGCGGTGTCTGTCGCTCGGCAATCCGATCGGCTGCCCGGCGGTTTCATATGCAAAGGACAACCTCCCAAATCCTGTCTTCCGGCACGGATTCCGGAGCAATCTCGACTGGGAGGCGTGGGAGATGCTATCGAAGCTGGATGGCGCTTTCCTCTATACCCCAGAGAGTTTGATGCTCCACCGTGTGCACGAGGGCTCGGAAACATCGGCCGTCATCCGGGAGAATGTGCGGACCGGGGAAGACTTTGAAATGTTCTGTAAATTCTGGCCGAAATGGATGGCTAAATTTCTCAACCGCTTTTATTCAAAGAGCGAAAACAGCAACCGGTTTTAGTTTGATGCAAGACTGCATCGGAGGAACGCTCGGGAAGATCATTTCCAGCGGCGCTTGACCGGAAAAAGCAAAGGGGTGGCAGTGTGAATATCGGGATGATCATCGCAGGCGGGAGCGGGCAGAGGATGCATCAGGAGATTCCCAAGCAGTTTATCAACGTCTATGACAAGCCCGTCATCGTCTATACTCTCGAGGCGTTTCAGCGGCATCCCGACATCGACGCGATCCTGGTGGTCTGCATCGACGGATGGCACGAAATCCTGCGGGCTTACGCCAGGCAGTTCGGGATCACCAAACTCAAATGGGTGGTGTCCGGCGGGGAGAACGGGCAGGGGTCGATCCGGAACGGGGTCGAAGAGCTGGCCCGCTGCTGTTCGGAGGAGGACGTCGTCCTGATCCACGACGCGATCCGCCCGCTGGTCTCGACCGAGATCATCTCCGACTCGATTGCGAAGTGCAAGCTCTTCGGGTCGGCCATTACGGCGATCCCCTGCAACGAGGCGATGCTCTACAGCGAGGACGGGCGAGCCTCTGAAAGGAGCATCCGCCGCGATACCCTGAAACGCACCCAAACCCCGCAGGCTTTTCCGCTGAAAAAGCTTGTCTGGGCGCATCGGGAGGCGCTGGAGCGGGGGATCACCAACTCGATCGCATCCTGTACCCTGATGGTCGAGCTGGGGGAAACGGTCTATTTTTCGGCCGGGTCGGAGAAGAACATCAAGATCACGACCTCGGAGGATATCGATATTTTCAAAGCGCTGCTGCGGATGAAGGGGGAATAAGATTGCGGCTGGAGAATTCACTCTATCAGGATGATCTGGCGGCGGCCTGCGGGCTGCCGCTTCCGTGGGAAAAGCTCAGAGGAAAAACGGTGATGATGACTGGGGCTTCCGGCACGATCGGCACTTTTTTGGCGGATGTGCTGATGGAGAAAAACCGCACAGAGGAGCTCGGCATCACCTTTCTGGCGGTGGGAAGGAATGAAGCCAGGGCAAAGGAGCGGTTCGCCCCTTACTGGGAGAGCCCGCTCTTCCGGTTTATCTCCCACGACGTCAGCACCCCGTGGACGGAGGAAGCCGCCCCGAATTATATCATCCACGCGGCGGGCAACTCCCATCCCCGCGCTTTTTCGCAGGATCCTGTCGGGACAATTACCTCGAATGTCTTCGGGCTCTACCATCTCCTGAATTTGGCGGCCGCCCGGCGCGCTGAACGGGTTTTATTCCTCTCCTCGGGTGAAATCTACGGGCAGAACCGCTATCAGGCGGCTTCCTTCTCCGAGGGGGAGATGGGGTATATCGACTGCAACACCCTGCGGGCGGGCTATCCGGAGAGCAAGCGGGTGGCGGAGTCGCTCTGCCAGGCCTATATCAAGGCGGAAGGGCTCGACACGGTGACGGCCCGGCTTTGCAGGATCTACGGCCCGACCATGCCGGAAAACGACAGCAAGGTCTTTGCGCAGTTTGCCAAAAACACGCTGCGGGGGGAAAACATCGTCCTCAAGAGCGCGGGGACGCAGTATTTTTCCTACTGCTATGCGGCGGACGCTGTGAGCGCCCTCCTCACCATCCTGCTCTGTGGCAAAACCGGGGAGGCTTATAACGTCGCCGACCCCAACTCCAGCATCACCTTAAAGGATTTGGCGCAGCTGTTCGCGGATACAAGCGGAACCGCGGTTGTCTTCGAACTCCCCGACGAGGTCGAGCGGCTCGGCTTCTCGGTGGCAGACCGGGCGATCCTGAACACCGAAAAGCTCGAACAGCTCGGCTGGCGGGCGAGAATCGGAATCGGGGACGGGGTGTCCAGGACGATCGGGATTTTGATAGAGGAAGGACTGGCATAAGGCATAGGAATTGAGAACGGGGCAAGGGGGCTTTCATCGAAAGAAGAAAGCGACTCTATGAGGCGAGTGCCTTTGGGAGTTCGGTATAGTCCGCTCGGATTGATTCTGTGCTGTGTGGTGATAAAATGAAGACGTATAGAAGCTATGAGCCTGAGACCCTCAGGCGGCTCCAGCGGACGGAGCTGGAGATATTAAAGGACTTTGCCGCTCTGTGTGAAACCCATCAGATTTCCTATTCGATCAGCGGCGGGTCGGCGATCGGCGCGCTGCGCCACGGTGGATTCGTCCCCTGGGACGACGACATCGACGTAATCCTCCCTCGCGAGGATTATGACCGGATGATCGAAGTGCTGGAGGCAGACCCGGGCATGATGGAGAAGTATGAGATCATCCGGGCGGACAGGACAAGGAATTTCCCCCTGATGAGCACCCGCCTTCGGAAAAAGGGAACGAAGTTCAAAGAGTGGTGTTTCGCAAAGCTGGACTGCGATTTAGGGATTTTCCTCGACATCTTCCCCTATGACCACACCTCCGCCGATCCCGCCCTGCGAAAAAAACAGATCCGGGAGACCTGGTTTTGGGGAAAGCTCTATATCCTGCGGCATATCGCCAACCCGGTTCTCCCCTTTAGAGGGGTCAAGGGCGGGATTGTGCGGGCTATCTGTGCCTGCATCCACGCTTTTTTGGCGGTCACGCGGTTTTCGAAGGCCTATATCCTGAAGAAATATCAGGCTGCGGCGACGCGGTATAATCATGAGGACACCGGTTGGTATATCGACTTCCAGTACACTTTTCCGGAGAAGATCCTTCTGACAAAAGAGATGATCTTCCCCTTGCAGAAGGTCATGTTCGAGGATGCACAGGTCAAGGCGATCCATGAGCTCGACCGGTACCTGACCCAGCAGTACGGCAACTATATGGAGATTCCCCCGGTAGAAAAGCAGAAAAACCACTGCCCATATGAGCTGAACTTCGGTGACGGCGATGAGTAGCTGGAGCGCGCTGATCGCAGGGAACGGCAAAAATATCGGCAGGAAAAACGTCATCTGGAACATCGCCGGCTCGCTCGCCTATTCGCTGCTCTCGGTTCTGCTCCTAATGGTGGTGAACCGGGCGGCGGGGGAAGAGCAGGCGGGGATTTTTTCGATTGCCTTTACCACAGGGCAGCTGATGCTGACCCTTGGGTTTTACAATATGCACCCCTTCCAGGCAACCGACGTCCGGGGGGAGTACAGCTTTCAGGATTATTTCACCACCCGCTGCATCACCTGTGCCGCGATGATCCTGCTGAGCGCCGTCTATATCGCGCTGAGCGGGTACACCTTTGAAAAATCGTTGATCGTCACCCTGCTCTGCCTCTATAAAATGTTCGACGGGCTGAGCGACGTGTATGAAGGGCAGTTTCAACAGCAGGGCGTGCTCCACATCGCGGGAAAGGCGATGCTTTTCCGCGCGCTGCTCTCCGGCGGGGTTTTCTGCCTGGTGATTTTTTTCA
>JAAWBP010000111.1 GCA_022792755.1 Oscillospiraceae bacterium
CCCGTCCCTCAGTGCGAAGCGGGCTCTTTTCTTTTCTGATTAGGAAGGCTTTTCCGATCTTCCTTTCCCGTAAATAAGCGCGGTAAAACATTCCAGAGGAATAGATCCGCTTATAAAGGAACACCTTATCCGAATCCGGGAGACAGGCGTTGAACCGGGTCAGCATACTCGAGATGCTTTTCGGCGTCATCGAGTCGGCCTTTGTCGTCCGGAGCAGGGCGCTTCCTTCCCGGTAAGACACCAGCTCCCACCCGCCACCTTTAAAGCGTTCAAATCCCCGCGCAGACCGAAACTCCTCGATCCAGGCGGCCGCCTCCGGCTCCAGGCAGACCGTTTTTGAAGGAAGCCGGACTGCGGCTCCATCCTCTGTTTCAATCAGATCTGTTTTTTGGAGAGAGCAGGCCTCGGCGGCAGTCAATCCGTGCCAGGCAAGCGAGCAAAGGACAGCAGACGTCAGAAACTCCGCCTGATCCTTTCCCGTTTCTTCCGCTGCACGGTCGATATGGGCCTGCAAAAACAAGGCGAGCTGTGGAAAGCTGCCGAAATAATATCTTCCAAACTCATTATCTGAGCTGATCTGGCTGTAGTCCATCTCTTCAAGGCGCCCGGCTGTTTCTGAAACAACAACCCCCTGCTGCTCCAACCAGCGAAGATACCGGAGCAGCAGAAACTTTTTGTCCCGGAACGACTGGATGCTGAAACAATGATAGGAGATCAAAAGCTTCTTGAGCATATCGTCTGAAAAGTCGGGAAGGCTGCACCCTTCGGCTTCTTCAAACTGCCCCGTGAGATTCAAATCGCTGCGGAAGCGTTTTACAGATTGTTCCGTATACCGTCCGCCGCACGCCGCAAGGAATGCTTCCATCGTTTCATAGACCAGCCCCATCTGCCTTCACCCCCAGATAAAATCTTTAATAAGAGCCCCTCCACCGGGATGGAATCCGCTGTTTAACAGCGGATTCCATCTATTTGCAGTTCCCTTCTTCTGGTTTCAAGGGTAGCATACAATCATCAACGAAGTCAACCTCCCTTTCGAAAGAATCCGCCGGTGCAAAGCAGAGGCGGCTGCAAGCCTCTTCCCTCTCCAAATGGTAAAGCCCGATGTAACAGCTCCCCTCCCTCTGTTCGAAATAAACCGTCAGCTTTCCGGTATCGTCGGGATGCCGCTCCCCTCCGAGCTTCCGGTAAACCAATAAAGCCAAGCGATGCCGCCCCTGCGGAGGCAATTCGTCCGCTTTGCTCAAAACCTGCCGGCCTTTTCCATCCGTTCGAAAAAAATGTTCCTGCCGCAGCAGGCCCGCTGCAAAAGAAAAATAGTCCATTGCCTCCCCCACTTGCTGTCATGCCGAATCCGTTCCCACCCTGCACTTTAAAACATAACCGATTTAGAATTTCCCGCTGAATTCTACATTTCAATTATGCTCATTGCTGAATCCGTTTTATTGGACACCTCCGCTGTTATAATTTTATTGTTGACAAAATAAATTTATCATGTTAATCTATAGATACAACATTGTTTTCGTCTAATGACACTATAACACATCATTTATTTGGTGTCAATACAAATTTTATTTTGTGAGGTTGGATCTATGGGATTTTCAGAAAATTTGAAAAAATACCGGGAAGAGTTTCGTTATTCGCAGGCAGACATCGCGGCCGCTTTGAAAATATCAGACCGGACCGTCGGCCTTTGGGAGCGGGGAGAGACCATGCCGCGGCTGGATTTGGCGCTGAAGCTTTCAGCTTTTCTGGGGATTTCCCTCAACGAATTGGTGAGCGACGACGAAATTTTTATGATCCAGGCAAAGGATGCCTATGGCCCGCAGGGGACAAGGCAGGCAGAGGCGATGCTGGCCCAATGCCGCGGCCTTTTTTACGGCGGAGAGCTGTCTGCGGATGATATGGATCACTTTTTCCGCGTGATGACAGAGATGTATTTCGATGCGAAACAGAAGGCGAAAAAATATGGTTCCCCGAAAGAGGGAACCGACTGAACGAGGTGTGCAGACCGATGGTTGAAACAATCGTGGCGACAGCAGAACATTTAATGAAAAAGTATCACAGCCGCGATCCCTTCGAGGTCGCCCAGATGCTCCATATCCACATCTGGGAGCGGGAACTCGGCGGGATGAAGGGGTTTTATAATATCATAAGCCGTGAGCGGTACATTGTAATCAATCAGAATTTGTCTCCGGAGGAAAAAACAGCGGTATGCGCCCATGAGCTGGGGCACGACCGCCTTCACCGACACTTTGCGCAATACACCCCCTTCAAAGAGCTCTGCCTGTACGACATGTCCTGCAAGCCAGAACGGGAGGCGAACATTTTCGCCGCCGCCTTTTTGATTTCTGAAGAAGATCTTTCCGAAAACCTTCATTATACGACACAGCAGCTTGCCCAGCTTCTCCGCACGAGCGAGGATTATATCAAGCTGCGGATCGAATTGTCGAAACTCGTGTCCTCCAAAGAATCTTCCCTTCACAGGTAGGCCAAAACAGCAGCAGTTTTGGCCTTCTATAAAAAGTAAATAATATATAATAAATTTTGTCTTTTCAAGATGACAGAAGCCGTTCTATCACCGTCGCACCCCCGTCCGCCGCTCCGCCAACCACAAAGGAGGAATCTTGTGAACGACAAAAATTACCCCATTTCTGTATCCTACAACATTGGAAACCAGAAAGGAACTCTCCATCTCCGCCCCAAGCTCCCTTTTGTCGAATACGGGGCGGCTGTGGAATCGGTCGTCCGCTCCTTGTACATAGATGGAGCTTATAAACCGTATTTGAAGCAGTATCTCATCTGCTCTGTAATCATCGAAAATTACACCGATTATTCCGGTGGGAGCAGTCCGGACGAAATTCTAAACCTCTGCGAAGGCTCCGGCTTTTTCACGGAGATCGTCTCCCGGATCGACCCAAAGCAACTGGAAAACCTACTCCAGGACATCGACGAGCTAGCCGCATACAACAACGCTTGTGCGGGGTGGAGCAATATCATCCGGGAAATCAAAAAGATATCCGCCGAACTCCAAAAGGGCGGCTGCAAACCCGACAAAGGGGGGTGATCTTTTAGGCAGCCTTGCTCCGCATTTTCTGAGATTGCGCTCCGTTTGCGAAAATAACCAGAGTCCCATCCTCCTCCTGCAAAAGCAGATCTGCTCCTGTCAAGCGGGGGACAAAATCGATCAATTACAGAAAGGAGGCGTTCATGCCAACGGAAATTATCGTGGCCCTGCTCTCCCTGTTGGGGACGGCGCTGGGCTCTGTGCTGGGGATCATCACCTCAAACCGGCTGACCACCTATCGGATTCAGCAGCTGGAGGAAAAGGTCAACAACCACAACAACCTCATCGAGCGGATGGCGGCCGCAGAGCGCGACATCAAGTCCGCACACCGCCATCTCAACGAACTGCATGAAGAAATGGAGGAATTCAAATGAAAATCAACTGGACAGTGCGAATCAAGAACAAAACCTTCTGGCTGTCCCTGATCCCGGCGGTTTTGCTGCTGGTTCAGGTCTGTGCGGGGATGTTCGGGTTTGATTTGAACCTCGGGGCGTTCGGGGACAAGCTCCTAGCCGTGGTCAACGCGTTGTTTGCAGTGCTGATGATCCTGGGCGTGGTCAACGACCCGACAACCAGCGGGGTGTCGGACAGTGAGCAGGCCCTTACATACGACAGGCCGAAGGAGTAAACGGCTGCAGTGTCAACCTATAAAAGCAAGGGCGGAGACAAATCTCCGCCCTTGCTTTAGCTTTTAAACAACGCAATCGGTGAAATCCTCCTGATCTTTGCCATGACCAAACCACAAAGCAGGGCCGGTAAAACAAAGATTCCGGCAAGGGTGTAAAATGGGACGGACGGCACGTTCGCCGTCATTTGAGACTCCACTACGACCGTCATCTCCTGCTGGCTTACAAGCGGGGTTACGAAATAAACGTAAGCGATCCCAGACAGCGCCGCCGACACCAGATAGCTGACAAGCAGGATAATGAGCAGCTCAAAAAAGAGGATCGCATAGATGTGGCGCGCTTTATACCCGATCATCTTCAAAAGGGCGATCTGCTTTTTTTCGTTGTTTATTTTATTGATGAGGATAATCAACAGCAAAACCGCGATCGACACGCTCATCAGCCCCGCAATCCAGACGCAGATCGACGAAATCATCCCGTATACTTTGGAGGCGTCTTTTCCCTCCCCGTACGCAGGCTGCGTCTTCAAGCCATAGACCTTCTCGATCTCCTCGGAAACCTGCTCCAGATGCTCCGCATCGTCCAAAACGACCGTATAGGACGCACTCCCCTGCAAGTCCTCCTCATAGAGCTCCCCGTCTATCGCTTCCAGATCCTCCGGCTGCACATATGCGTAATTGGTTTCCTGGAAAAACGGCGTTTTATAGATCCCGGCAATCTCGCAGGTATATTCCCTTTTAGCCCCTGCGCTGTCGAAATATTGGAACGTGACCGGCCGGCCGATCAGCTCGTCGCCCTCGGTTATCCGAACCTCGTCGCCCGAAGGCAGCCGCAGCCGGTCGGGCAGCAGCACCTCCCCCCGCCCGCCGATCACCGAGCCGATATAGGCTGCGGGGAGCTCCGGCAGGGGCGCCGACTTCAAAAGAAAATCGGCGCTGTCGAACAGCTCGGAGGACGGCTGCCGCACACTGACCGGGGGAATAAGCCGGCTAACCTCCTCCACGTAATCCAGCCCTTCCAGATAGGCGAGCAGTTCTTCAGCACTCGACTGGTTCTGGATTTTATTCTGCGTGACGTAGAGCGACTTTTTGGAAACCGGATAAACGGACGCGTTATTGATATTCGACACCGTCACAAAAAACTGCATCGCGAATATCTGCGCGGAAAGCAGAACGGAAGCCATCACGGCAATGGTGATGTTCCTCGATTTCGACCGCAGAAGATTGAACAGCGACAGCTTCAGCGCGCTCTTTACTTTCATCTCAACCACCCCCAAATCGGATCATACAAAAAAGGCCGCGGATTTCACGGCCTTTTTACACGGTACTGCCTTTTTCTCATCCTGCGCCGCTACTCCCTCAGCGCGTCCGACGGCTGGATCTTCGTAATCCTCCTCAACGAGAACGCCGAACCGATCACCGGGAAGACGACGGCGAACAAAGGCGCCAGCAGGTACAGGTACCATTCAACCCGGAGCTCCAGCTTGAGCCAGCTGATATCCTGCACGACCAAGCTCCCTCTGAATGCATCCGCCGCCACAAGTGCAACGCCGAGCGAGACCACAAAGCTGACGGTGCCCAGCAGAACCATCTCCACAATAAAGATCGTCTTAATCTGCGAATTGCGGTACCCGATCGCCTTGAGCAGCCCAATCTCCCCCGTCCGCTCCTTTACATAGCTGGCGGAGGACAGCATGATGTTGATGACGGTCACAATCATCATCGAACAGAACAGCGCGTAGCCGAAGGTGCTGAGAAACCCGATAAAGTCCGTGTTTATACTCGTCCTAATAGTCGAACTAAACCCCAATCCCCTCAATTCGTCCTGAACGGCGTCTAAATTCTTGTAGTCGTCTGCAACAATCATTAATGAATGAG
>JAAWBP010000112.1 GCA_022792755.1 Oscillospiraceae bacterium
GGACAGGAGGGTCTCATAATCCGCCTGATCCAGCACGGTGCAGAGATAGGTGTAAAGCTTTGCCTCGGAGACGACGTTGTCCTGTTCGTTCCCCGCCTCGCCGTTGATGTAGGTGAGGAGGGAGGCGATCGTCTCAAGTTTCATCACATCCCGCAGCATGTTGATGATGATGATCCGGGCCAGATGGTCTACGCCGTAGCGCTTTTCCACCGGCTTCTGAACCCAGCCCCGGTTGACCCAGTTCTGGATGGCCGGTGTGTCTAGCCCGGTGATCTCGCGGACTTGGGCCAGCATCAGCCCCTTGGTAATGGCGAAGACGCCGAATAAAAACGCTTCCGCATTTTGGCCGTTCCGTTCGATGACGGTTCCGGGGAAATATAGTTTCATCCCAGCGCCTCCTTCCGTTGATTTGATTATATATCACATTCATTTGAATGTCAATAGGGTTCTTGCGAAATATATACTGGTTTCAACGGAAAATCGTTCCAATGGATCGAACGGAGCGGGAAAAGGGAGAGATAGAGAAAGAACAAAGCTTTTTGCCGGGGAGACACCTCAGACGGGGCCTTTGCCGAAATGCGAAATAACGAAACACGGTCCTGGAACGCCTGCCTGCGTCAAAATCTCCGTGTGCCGCCGCCGTGCGTCCGCCCACTGCTCGAGGTGTGGGTCGAGCTTCTGCCGGAGCCGCCGCCTCCGGAGGAGCTGGTGCTGATCCGCCGGGTAGTCACCGTCTGGCGGAGGAAGATATCCTCGCTCCGGGTGAGGCGCATCTCGCTTTTTTCGCGGAATGGATAACTGTTCTTCCCCGCTTTCCCCCGGTACCGCACCAGAACAATGATGCAGCAAACTGCGCCGACCGCCGCCGCTATCAAAAGGCTGACGGCGATTTCCAGGACAGTCAGGCTTTTGTACCGATCCGTCCTGCCCGTCTCGGTGTCGTAATTGTATTGGTTCCCGGGGATCCCAGCTTCCATATACCGCTTGGCGCCGTCGAGGAAGGCGTTCGCCGTCCCGTAATAATCCCCGTCGCTGATGAACTCATAGGCGTCGTCCAGCAGGGATTCGATCCGCTCGTCGGTGAAATACCGGATGCCGTCCGCATGGGTCGAGATGCCGAGGTTCCGGTTGTCCATGTCGATCAAAAAGAGGATGCCGCTGTCGTCTCCTCCTGCGCCGTAGCCGTTCTCGTCAAAATAGTCGTCGGCGTAGGCTTGGGTGCCCTTTCCCTGAGCGTCCCCGGTTGTGACAAAGACGAAGTCCATCCCCGGGTAGGCCTGCCGGAGGGAGGCGATCCGGCCCTCCAGCTTCTCGATCTCCCCGGTAGAGAGCAGCCCTGCATCGTCGACAACCCGGGTTTCGGCCGCCGCGGCGTTCAACGTGCCGAGGATGAGGAGCAGCACAGCCGCGAGGGAGAAAAGGAGCAGCCTGCCGGATGCTGTTTTGAGGGTGTTCCTTTTTGTTTCGTTTTCGTTTTTCACAACAGATACCCCCCCAGCGCCAGCAAAAGGAAGAGGACGGCGGTGACTGAGCCGAACAGCACCGAAAGCCGTTTCCAGCTGACCGGCAGCCTGCCGCAGACATTTCCGTTTTGGCCGTTCATAACATAGTAGTAGGTTTTCCCTTTTTTCTGATAGGTCAGCGCCCAAACCGGGAGCAGGAGGTACCGCGCCTCCTTTTCCTTCAAATAAGTTTGGAGGTTCTGGAACTGGACGGAGGTATACCCCGTCATCGTCCCGCGGAGCAGATCCCGCGTGTACCCGTCGATCTCGCGGCGCGCCTCTTCAAGGGCCGCTTCCTCATCGATATCCCGTTTTTCCGCCTGGAAGCCAGAGAGGTAGGCCATCGAGAAATCCTCGACCACCCGGGTGTCGAAAGGCTGGATCCCTTCCGCCAGCTCGCGGTTTGCCTTGGTCAAGGCGTTTTTGAGCAGGTCTTTATACCGGATCTTCCCCTCCCGCACAATTCGGTAAAAGCTGGTCTGGGTGTGTTCCGTGTTGCCGGTGCGCCAGATCTTCACCTTCTGCGCGGTGGCCTCCGCAGCCGTCTCAGCGGTGCAGTCCATCATCCAGTAGGGGTAGTAGACCCCGGTGATTTTTTCGAGCTGGGCGTCGCTGAAAAAGGCTTTGGGGACAAAACGCTTTTTCTTGATCCAGGCGAGGAATTTTTCAACCGCCTCGTCCCGGGTGATCCGGAACGGGATCACCTTTTCCGGGCGGAAATTCCCCTCCAGCCGCCCGGAAAGGACGACGGGGTTGTGGCAGTAAAAGCAGTAGGTGGCCGCCGTCGTTTTTTCGGTCACGATCTCCGCCCCGCAGCTCGGGCAGATAAAAACCGCCGCCTCTTCCTCGCCGGGGGCTTTCTGTGGTGCATCGGCGTGATCCGTGCGGTTTTCCCCGCCCGTCCGCTCCCGCAGCTCAATTTCAGTAAAAGAGGAGCCGCAGTAGCCGCAGGAAAAACGCTGGGAGCCCGGGTCAAAAACCAATTCCCCGCCGCAGCTTGGGCATTTATACGTCAAAGCGGATTCCATTCCGCTTCACCTCCTGTTCATCGGATCGGGGGTTAGTTTTTCCGATCTTCGGGACCGATCGGGTCGCCGCACTCGGGGCAGAATTTTGGAACCGGCTGGGACGGGTCCGGCTCATAGCCGCACTTGCTGCATTTGATCTGTTTAGCGTCGGGTTTCGCCTTTCCGCAGGCCGGGCAGAACTTCCCGCTGTTTTTGCTGCCGCAGCTGCAAACCCAGCTCTCGTCTTCCGGCTTCGGCGCGCCGCATTCACTGCAGAATTTCCCAGTGTTCAGGGCGCCGCAGCCGCATGTCCAGCTGTCCGCCGCCGGGGTTGGAGCCGGGGGCACGGGCTGTGCCGCTGCCCGGTTTGCAGCCATCTGCTGCTGATTCGACTGGGAGGCCGCGCCCATAAAGCCGCCGCCTGCCTGCATCCCGACGCCCATCCCCATGAAGCCCGCCATACTGCCGTTGGCGTTGGAGCCGGCCGCCTCCATTCCGCGCGCAACCGCGCCCTGGACGTACCCTTCCCGGACGTTCGGGTCGCCCAGCATCGCGCCCTGGTTGCGCATGTTGATCAGCTTCTGCGACTCTTCGTCGTATGAGATGCTCGCAATGCCGACCGATTGGACTTCCATCCCGCGGAGCTGGTTCCAGCTTTCATCCAGGATGGTGCTCATGTACTGGCTGAGTTCCCTCCCTTTGGAGGGGACGAAGGAAATCCGGACGCCGTCGGCCGACATCTGGTTGATCGCCGCCTGGAGCGCCTCTAAAAATTCGGAGAAATACTGCTCGTTGATGTCGTTGATATCGACGATGTCCCGGTCGCGGGGGATCGCTTCGGCGTAAAACTTGAGCGGGTCTTTGATCTTGATCGAATAGGTTCCGTGGGTGCGCAGGAAGAGTTCGGCATTATAGAAGTTGTCGAAGTAGTTGATCGGGTTGCGGGTGCCGAACTTGATCCCTTTGATCTCCTGCAAATTGATGTAAAACACCTTCTGGAGGGTCGGGGTGACGCCGCCGTACCGGATCCGGTTGAACGACTCCTTAAGGGTGTCGCCGAACTGGCCGTTGAAGAGGGAGGGCAGGGAGGAGTTGTTGACGGTGTAGTACCCTTCCTCCGCCGTGTAGTCCACAATCTTTCCGCCGTCTACCAGCATCATGAACTGGTTTGGGTAGACGTGGATGACCGATCCGTTTGAGACGGTGTTGTCCGTCCCCTTGGTGTTGCTGTTCCGGCCGTCCCCCCGGCGCACCTTGACACCGCTCGTAAAGACCGTCGTGCCGCTCATCCGGTCGGGCTCCAAAACCTCCAGCCACTGGTCTGCCAGCCCGCCGCCGGCAGCGCCGATTAACGCTTTAATGATTCCCATCTGATTCTTCCTCCTGACTCTTTCATTTGATTTAAGGGCGCTCCGCAGATCGGAAACACCCGTCTAACGCACTTCGTAAAAACGGTCGATCTCCCAGGCGTAGGCATTCAGCTCCTCTACGGCGGAGCCGCAGTAGTCACAGACCTTCGCCCCCAACCCTGTCACGGGCGCGCCGCAGTTCGGGCAGGTCAGCCCCCGGGCGTGATCCCCGGAAGCGCCGTTTAAATGGGAGACGTCTTGGATGTAAATAAGCTCGATGTTGTATTTCGTCTGCACCGGTTCGTCCCTGCTGCCGGAAGCCAAAGCGCCGTCCTGCTCTGTAAAACGGCGGTGGCCGACGGCGCTCTGCAGGGTGACCGTACACCGCCCGCCCCCCTTTTGGTACCGCGCGATCTCAGTCCGATGGATCACGACATCCCGGTACTGCCGCCGGAGCCCGCCGCGCCGATCCTGCTGGATCTCCAGCGAGACCTGCTTTTTCAGCTCCGCGGAGGCGTTTGTCAGCAGGGATGGATCCTGCCCCGAGACCGCGGCAAAGGCCGACCGCAGCATGTTTTCGGCTTTTTGCTTAAACTCCCCGTAATGGAAGGCGGGGAAGTCCTCCGCGATTTGCGGCAGGTAGATTTTCGTCATGCTGGAAACCGATTTTGGGGTTTCGGCAAGGGCCTCGCGCTGGAACGTCAGCCCCTCCAGGAGAGAATCCGTCCCAAACGCGGAACGGGCGAGCCGCCGTACCCGCCGCACCATCATTGCGACCAGGAGGACGGCGGCGACCGCCGCGACTGCTATGGCCGCAAAACCAATGACCCACTCCATTTTTATCCTCCTGTCTGCGGTTGATTTGAAAAAATGTCTGAAATCGAAGGTGTACCGTGCAGGCCCGCTTTCGGCGCCGCCCGGGTACAGATCCCGCCGGATTTATCAGACTGCATATCGGCGTGCCGGCGGCGGCCGGGTTCCCGCCCTGCGAGGTGGCTGTTAACTGCATGATACCATGAAGGCGGAGCCGGAATGGTATCATCGGCCATCAGGACGGGAGCGAGCAATGCGAACGGATCGTCCCGGCCATAAAATGAAGTATAATAACCATTTTACGGATATTATACAATGAAACTGCGAAATCGTCCAGCGCAATACCCGCCAAAGTCTATGCCGGAATTCTGTCAAAAATTACCGGCCGGCGTCGGCCCGGTTGTTCCTCTTCCACTCTTTGATCCGCTCCAGCCGTTCCTTTACCCGCACTTCGGAGCCCTGCTCCGTCGGGCGGTAATAGCTCTTCCCCTCCAACGAATCGGGCAGGCATTGCAGGGTGGTGAGCTTTTCTTCCGTGTCGTGGGCATACTGGTACCCTTCCCCGTAGTGCAGCTCCTCCATCAGCCGGGTCGGGGCGTTGCGCAGCTGGAGCGGGACGGGCTCGGCGAGCTGTTCCAGCGCATCCTTGCGCACCCTGCCGTAAGCGGTGTAAAGCGCGTTCGACTTGGGCGCCAGCGAAAAATAAACCACCGCGTGGGCGAGGTTTACGTTGCACTCCGGCATCCCGATGTCGTGACAGGCCTGGTAAACCGAGACCGCCAGCGTAATTGCCCGGCTGTCCGCCATCCCGATGTCCTCGCTGGCGAACCGGATCAGCCGCCGGGCGACGTAAAGGGGATCTTCCCCCGCCTCCAGCATCCGGGCGAGCCAGTAAAGGGCGGCATCCGGGTCGGAGTTGCGCATCGATTTGTGGAGGGCGGAGATCAAGTTGTAGTGTTCCTCCCCGTTCTTGTCGTAGAGGAGGGATTTTTTACTCACGCACTGTTCGACGATCTCCCGGGTCACCACCGTCTTTTCGCCGTCGCTCCTCCCGTTGAGCACCACCATCTCGAGGGTGTTCAGCGCCATCCGCGCATCCCCGTTTGCGAAATTTGCAATCAGGGAGAGGACGTCCCCGTCGATTTCGATCTCCTGCCCGCCGAAGCCGCGCGGATCCTCCAGCGCCCGCCGGAGGAGGGTGACGAGTTCGTCCGGCGAAAGCGCCTGCAAAACGAACACCTTGCAGCGGGAAAGCAGAGCGGAGTTGATTTCGAAGGACGGGTTTTCGGTCGTCGCGCCGATTAAGACGATGCTCCCCTTTTCCACATAGGGCAGGAAGGCGTCCTGCTGGGCCTTGTTGAAGCGGTGGATTTCATCCACGAACAGGATGGTACGCTCCCCCAGCATCCGGGCGGTTTCGGACTGCGCCATCACCTCTTTGATCTCCTTGATCCCGCTGGTGACGGCACTGAAATCGATAAACTTCGATTTCGTCCTGCCCGCAATGATCCGCGCCAGGGTGGTTTTCCCAACCCCCGGAGGCCCCCAGAAGATCATCGAGGGCACCTGGTCCGAGTCGATCATCCGGCGCAGGACGCTTCCCGCCCCCAGGAGCTGCTCCTGCCCCGCAAACTCTTCGAGCGTGGCCGGGCGCAGCCTGCTGGCGAGGGGATTGTTGTATTCGTTCCGTTCAAAAAAAGACTGCTGACGCATCGATTGGCGCCTCCCTTCCAGATATAAGGGAAGGGGCCGGCTGATGCGGCCCCTCCGGTTTGGAACTCATATAGACGAAGCAATCGAGGCGCGGAGTGCCTCCGCGCCGAGTGACCTCGGCGGGACAAGTCGCACACGAACGTTTTTCCAGCCTCTAAATTTTTATCCTGCGAGGCGCTTATGATAAAGCAAGCACCGCGCGGGTTACCAACACTGTTATTCGCACTACCTGTGA
>JAAWBP010000113.1 GCA_022792755.1 Oscillospiraceae bacterium
AATAATTTTAAGTGAGACTAAAACAATCATTGAACTGAATAAAATGATGTGCTATACTGGTATAAACTGAAAGTCTGTGTGATTTCAGGAAGCCGCCCTCAACAATGCAAGGGCGCCAATCAGTGTGAATAACAGTCAAAGCGGTGATTCTATGAGAGAGATCAACAACTTAAACGAAACACTTCTATTCTGCAAGGCGCTTGGCTCTGACATCCGGATTAAAATCGTCAAACTCCTCCACGAACGCGGGCCGATGAACTTAAACGAGCTTTCCGAGGTTCTTGGGGTGACAAACGGCGCCATGACCGCCCACATCAAGCTTTTGGCCGAGGCGGGGGTCATCAAGATCACACACTCCTCCGGGAAACGGGGCTCCCAGAAGATCTGTTCCCTCCGGGAGATGAAGGTCATTGTCAACCCCTTCCGCCACGCCTGTGCGGTCAACGCCTACGCCGCGGAAATCCCCATCGGCAGCTATTGCAATTACGACGTCAGCCCGGCCTGCGGGCTGGCCGGCCCGCAGAGCGTGATCGGGGAGATCGACGACCCCCGTTATTTCAGCGCGCCCGAACGGGTGAACGCGGGGATCATCTGGTTTGCCAACGGTTTCCTGGAGTTCCGGATCCCCAATTACATCAAACGGGGACAGACGCTCAAGGAGATCAAATTTTCCTTCGAGCTCTCCGCCCAGGTGCCCGGCGGATGTGAGGAATTCCCGAGCAACGTCAATTTTTCGATCAATGACATACCGCTCGGCTTCTGGAGCTGTTCCGGGGGATTTGGAGCGCCTGTAAACGGTTACAACACACCGTCCTGGTGGCCGGAGGGCTGGGCGACGTCGGGCCTGCTGAAGGTTTTGACCGTGAACGAGGAGGGCTCTTTCATCGACGGGTCGAAGATCAGCGACGCCACGGTCGATGCGCTGAAGATCGACTTCCGCAGCAGCATTATCCTGCGGCTCGCCATCAGCCGGACGCGGAGCATCCCCTGCGGCGGGCTCACCCTGTTCGGGAAAGGCTTCGGCAACTACGGCCAGGATATCCGGTTTGAAGCACTGTATAAAGATTCTGAATAATCATCTGCTCTTGATCGGCAATAAAATGATTCCAAGCATCTGAAAAAGCAAGGGGCGCACGGAATTTATTCCGTGCGCCCCTTGCTTTTCCGCTTTCCATCTTCGGCGGAGCAGCGAACCACCGCTGGTCTTTCACACACCGGCGGTTTACCGATTATCCGGCGACGATCCCACAGGGCGCGCCTGCCCTCCCCTGTGTAGCAATTCGGCGGAGCGCCAGCCGAGACAAACGTGCCGCGCGGGATATAAATCCATATGTTCAGTATAACTTAGGAATCGCGATCACCAGCGGAGGTTCCCCGCCGCGGCTGTCCCGCCCAGCCACGGGCACTCAGTGCCGTTCGTCAAAATTATCGTAGGTTTCGCAAAACCGCGCGGCAAATGCCGGGGGCTCGCCCGCCGCGTAAAGATGGGACAGGTCGCCGAAGGACTGGCAGCGGAAGCTCGCGATCCCTTTTTCCCGCTCCTCGGTATACAGAACCGTCACAGAGGTCGGCGCCGCGACAAAGCCGTGCCAGAGCGGTACGGGGGAAATTCCCAGCAGATGGGAGAGGAGAACGGCGGTCACGCCGAAGTGACAGAACAGCGCAGCTGTTTCCCGGCTCCCCCGGGAGGTGCGGTAGAGTTTCCCCTCCCGCAGATAGCCAAACTGCGCGAGAATTCCGTCCATTCCGGCCGCCACCTCGCGGTACTGCTCCTTTGCCGGCCCCGACCGCATGAGTTCGGTCTCGAGCCACTTCTCCCTGTCGTAAAATTCATCGATCCCCGTCCAGTAAGAGGGCATAAAATCCCAACAGTTTCCCTTCCGCTCTCCGTTCGGCATCACGACGGGGGCATCAAATTCCCGGAGCCAGCCGCAGATTTCAGCCTCCCGCCCCATCTTTTTCAGGGTCAGGCTGGCGGTATCCCGCGCCCGCCCCAGGGGAGAGCAGTAAAATTTCGCAATTTCTTCCTTCGCCAGCCGTTCCGACAGCAGCTCAGCTTCCCGCCAGCCTTTCGGGGTGAGAGAATCGATTGAATAGTCGGGATCGCCGTGGCGGATGATCAAAAGCCTCATCTATTTCCTCCTCATATCAAGATCAAAGGTTGTTTCATGCCGGAAGACGGGCGGCATGGCATCCGGCCCTCCCCTCCGGTCAAATCCTCTGCCATCATCATACACGATTTTGGGTGGCAAAGCAAATCCCGCCGGGCAAAAACTTTATTTTCCGCCTTTTCTAATCCCTTCAAATGTGCTACAATGAGGCTGAATCCCAACGATCAAGGAGGCGTCTATGCAGACAATGTACGATGTTCTTGTAATCGGGGCCGGCATCACAGGCGGCTGCGTACTGCACGAACTTTCCAAGTATCAGCTCAACATCGCGGTCATTGACAGGGAAAACGATGCGGCACAGGGGACGACCAAGGCGAACAGCGCCATCGTCCACGCGGGCTACGACCCTCTCCCCGGCACAAAGATGGCCTTTCACAACGTCCGGGGAAACCGGATGGTCAAGGAGCTTTGTGAGCGCTTTCAGGTGCACTACAGCGAATGCGGTTCGCTCGTCATCGCGGCGGACGACGGCGAGGCCGAAGCGGTGCGGAATCTCTATGAGCGCGGGATCAAAAACGGCGTGCCCGGCTTGAAAATCCTCAGCCGGGAGGAAACCTTAAAGCTTGAACCCAACCTGAATCCGGAAATTCAGTGCAGCCTTTACGCGCCGACCGCCGGGATTGTCAGCCCGTGGGAGCTGTGCATCGCGCTAGTCGAAAACGCAGTGGAAAACGGGGCCAGCTTTTACTTAAACCATGAAGTGACGGCAATCGCACAGGAAGAAGGCGGATACGCCGTTTCGACCAAAAACGGGGCGGTCTTCCACACGAGGTACCTGGTCTGTGCGGCCGGGGTTTACGCCGATGCGGTTCACGCGATGGCGGCGCCCGCCGATTTTTCGATCTCCCCCGCAAAAGGGGAATACTACCTGCTCGACAAAAACCAGGGGAGCCTGGTCAGCCGGGTGATTTTCCAGTGCCCGACCAAGGCCGGGAAGGGAGTTCTGGTCTCTCCCACCGTCCATGGGAACCTGATCGTCGGCCCCGACCGAACCGACGGATGCGGGCGGGAGGAGCTCTCCACCGAAGGGGCGCATCTCGCGGAGATCCGGGAGGTGTCGCGGAAAACCTGTGACCGGATCGATTTCCGGCAGTCTATCCGGAATTTTGCCGGGCTGCGCGCCATCTCCGGGCAGGAGGATTTTATCATCCGGGAGATTCCCGGGCGTCCCGGCCTCATCGAGCTGGCGGGCATCCAGTCGCCGGGGCTGACCTCCGCCCCCTCCATCGCGTTGGAGGCGGTGGAGCTGCTGCAAAAGGCCGGGCTGGAGCTGGTGAAAAAAGAATCCCTCCGGGCGCCCCGCAAGGCCGTCCGGATCAAAGAGCTCTCCCCCGAAGAACAAAGGGAAAAGATTAAGGAAAACCCGCTCTACGGGCGGGTGATCTGCCGGTGTGAAACCATCACCGAGGGGGAGATCGTCGACGCGCTGAAAAGCCCGATCATCCCGCCTGCGGTCGACGCGGTCAAGCGGCGGACAAACGCCGGGATGGGACGGTGCCAGGGCGGGTTCTGCTCCCCCCGTGTCCTCGAGATCATCGCGCGGGAAAAAGGGATCGACCCCACGGAGGTTTTGCAGGACAAGGAGGGCAGCTTCATCCTGCCGCGTTTTCAGGGGGAAAAACAGCTTTAAAAACAGATCGAAAGGAACGATACCCGGGATCCGGCCGGCATATCCAGCCGCATCCCCCGTATCGTATGGCGATAAAGAATGAAGTATGATATTGTTGTGATCGGCGGCGGCCCCGCAGGGCTGGCCGCAGCGGTCAGCGCCTGGGAACACGGCGCGCGGAGGATTTTGATCCTCGAGCGGGACAAGGAACTGGGCGGCATTTTAAACCAGTGCATCCACAACGGGTTCGGCCTCCACTATTTTAAAGAAGAGCTGACCGGCCCCGAATACGCGGGGCGGTTTATCGAGCTCCTCCGGCAGACCGGGGTCGAAGTGAAGCTCGACACCATGGTGCTCCACATCACCAAAGAAAAGGAAATCCACGCCGTCAACACGAAGGACGGCTATATGGTAATCGAGGCCAAAGCGGTCATCCTCGCCATGGGGTGCCGGGAGCGGACCCGCGGCGCGATCGCCATCCCGGGGGACCGGCCGTCCGGGATTTTCACCGCCGGAACCGCCCAGCGCTACATCAACATGGAGGGGTACCTCTGCGGAAAGCGGGTGGTCGTGCTGGGTTCGGGCGACATCGGGCTGATCATGGCCCGCCGGATGACGCTGGAGGGGGCCGAAGTGCTCGCCTGCGTCGAACTGATGCCCTACTCCAACGGGCTCAACCGGAACATCGTTCAGTGCCTGAACGACTACGGTATCCCCCTCTACCTCTCCCATACCATCACCAAGATCGAGGGGAAACGCCGGGTTGAGCGGGTCACGGTCTCCAAAGTGGACGGGGAGCGGCGGCCCATCCCGGGGACAGAGATGGTGTTCGACTGCGACACCGTCCTCCTCTCGGTCGGGCTGATCCCCGAAAACGAGCTCACCCGGGAAGCGGAGATCGTCATGGATCCGCGGACGAACGGCGCGGTGGTCTATGAAAATATGGAGACTTCCCTGCCCGGCGTTTTCGCCTGCGGCAACGCGGTTCATGTCCACGACCTGGTCGATTTCGTCTCGGCCGAAAGCGCCAAAGCAGGAGCGGCTGCGGCAAATTATCTCGCCGGGGAAAAGGACAGCGCGGGCCCTATTGTCGAGATCGCAAACGGAAACGGCGTCGGCTACACGGTGCCGCAGAAGCTCCGCCTGGAAGCGATCAACGCCCCTGTCGAGCTTTATTTCCGGGTTCGGCAGGTCTATGGGAAAAGCGACCTCGTCCTCAAAAGCGGGGAGCGGGAGCTCCTCCGCCTCCGCCGGGAGCGGATGGCCCCCGGTGAGATGGAAAAAATCGTCCTGCCCCCGTCGAAGCTTGCCAAAGCAGACAGCGGGCTGACCCTTTCTGTAGAGGAGGAACCAGTATGACCGAGCTCACCTGCATTGTCTGCCCCAAGGGGTGCCGCCTCAAGGTGGACGAAGAAAATCATTTTGAAGTCGCGGGCGCTTCCTGTCCCCGCGGGATCGCCTACGGAAAAAAGGAGCTGACCGCCCCCACCCGAACCGTCACCACCACCGTGGCCATCGAAGGCGCGCTCCACAGCCGGCTCCCGGTGAAAACGTCGCAGGAGATCGACCGGGCGCTCGTCAAAAAAGCGGTGGAGGCGCTGAAAGCAGTCCGCGTCAAGGCGCCTGTCAAGACAGGGGAGGTCGTTTTAAAGGACGTCCTCGGCACCGGGGCTGATTTCATCGCGGCGAAAGAGATGGGACGGGTACCGCTTTAATGGAGAAGATGATGAACGACTATGAAACACTCTATCAGCGGGCGCTCGACGCTGCGGTTCGCCGTCGCCTCTCCGAAAATACGGAGGCTGGGAGCGTTGGGGCGGCGCTTTTGACCAACCAGGGGAACATTTACACCGGTGTCTGTATCGACCTCCCCTGCGGGATCGGTTTCTGTGCCGAGCACGCTGCTGCGGCCGCCATGGTGACGGCTGGGGAAAACCGGGTCGTGAAACTTCTAGCCGTTCTCCACACCGGGGAGGTGGTTCCTCCCTGCGGCCGCTGCCGGGAGCTGATCCGGTTTCTTCATCCCGACAACAATAACTGTGTTGTCTATTTAAGCCGGGATCGGACAAAAACTATCGCCGAGCTGCTGCCCGACCCATGGTGAATTTGAACCTCCTTCCGTCCTAAACAACTTTTATCGTAAAAACAGCCTGTGGATGATATCCGCAGGCTGTTTTTATTTTAAGTAAGACAAGTTCTACCCTCGGTTGACAAAGGCAGGCACGCTACCGTTTTTTCCGCAGGATCGACCCCGGCTCGGCCGGCGTTTCACAGGGCAGTTTAAACCGCATCTGCGGGTGGGGAACGCTTTCGAGCGGTTTTCCCTCCTCGCTGTAAAGGGCTGTCACTTTCAGTGTCTTCACCCCGGATTTCGGCTCCAGCAGCTCCAGCTCGTCCCCGACGCTGAATTTGTTCTTCTGGACACAGCGGAGAAAACCATCCTGGTATCCCTCCACCAGCGCCGCCGCGTCATATCCCCGGACATAGCCGCCCGTTTCGTAATACTGGCCCTCTTCCGGCCGGCCGAAATAAAACCCGGTGGAATACCGGCGGTGGCTCACCTTTCTCACTTCATCCGCCAGCCAGGCCGGGAGCTCAAAATGCTCCGGGTCGTTCCCGTACAAGTCGACCGCATTGCGGTAAGCGTTGGTGACCACCGACACATAATAGGACGATTTCGCCCGCCCTTCGATTTTCAGGCTGGTGACGCCCGCCCGGCAGAGCTTGTCGAGATGCTCGATCATGCAGAGGTCTTTGGCATTGAGGATATACGTCCCCTCTTCCCGCTCCTCCACCGGAAAATAGAGCCCCGGGCGCTTCTCCTCCATCAGATGGTACCCCCAGCGGCAAGGCTGAGCGCACTCGCCGCGGTTTGCATCCCGGCCGGTCAGATAACTCGACAACAGGCAGCGCCCCGAAAAGGAGACACACATCGCGCCGTGGACAAACGCTTCCAGGTCGAGCTCCGGCGGCGTCTTTTCGCGGATCCGGGCGATGTCGTCCAGCGAGAGCTCCCGGGCCAGCACCACCCGTTTCGCCCCCATCTGGTACAGTTCGGACGCGGCGAGGTAGTTGACCACTCCCGCCTGGGTGGAGATGTGCACCTCCATCTCGG
Organism: Oscillospiraceae bacterium; assembly: GCA_022792755.1. Classification (GTDB taxonomy): domain Bacteria; phylum Bacillota; class Clostridia; order Oscillospirales; family Ruminococcaceae; genus Metaruminococcus_A. The sequence continues at coordinate 6,896 of JAAWBP010000113.1, forward strand.
GGAGGTGCTTTTTCACTAAGGAGAGCACCCCCAAATCGGTGACGATCAAGGCGTCCACCCCGGATTTCCCCACTTCGCGCAGAAACGCCGGGTAAGCGTCGATCTCCTCATTGGTGGGGATGGTGTTGCAGGTCAGGTAAACCCGCACCCCCGCGCGGTGCGCCAGCTCCACCCCTTCTCGGAGCAGCTCCTCGGTAAAGGAGGCGGAAGAGGCCCGCATCCCAAAGCGGGTGGCGCCGAGATAGACCGCGTCCGCACCAAAGCGGACTGCCGCCTGAAGGCATTCAAAATCCCCCGCCGGGGACAGCACCTCGGGAAGCCTCCCTCGTCTTTGACCCGCGCCCGTCATGAATTCGCGATGCCGAGGCGCCGGCAGTTAGCCTGATGTTGTTCGTAAGTCGTCGCGTAGAAGCACTCCCCGGTTTCCACATTGTGTACGAAGAAATAGTAACCGGTGCTTTCTGGGTTAAGGGCCGCTTCAATCGCCTTGGCGCCGGGGCTGGAGATCGGGCCTACCGGCAGGCCGTTGCAGACCTTGGTGTTGTAAGCGTCGTACATCTCCTGGTTCGGAGCATCGATATTCGGCTTGATGACCTCCTCCACATATTTGGTCGCCGGGTCGGTCTCCAGATGGGGATAAGCTGAAGAATTGTTCAGGCGGTTGTGGAAGACCGACGAGATTCCAAACATCTGCGCTTCGTCCGCCGCCTCCGACTGGATCAGGGAGGCGAGGGTGATCGTCTCCTCCAGCGTCATCCCCCGCTCCTTCATCAGCTCGAGATAAGGGGTGATTTTATTCTGGAAGTTTTCAAAAAACTTTTCCGCAACCCGCTCCGGGGTGTCGTTTTTATAGAACTTGTACCGGTCGGGGAAGAGGTACCCTTCCATCTTATAGAATTTAAGCGGATCCGTGCTGACGTCCGCGATAAATTCAAAGTCGAACGCCGCCGTGTTGACCGTCTGGATGAAGTCATCGGCCTTGCAGACGCCGTTTTCCTCCAGCTTCCGGGCGATCTCCACCAGGTTGAGCCCCTCCGGAATGGTCACTTCGACGATATCCGTCCGCTCCGGGATCTTCTGAAGCTCCTGGACGATTTCGGTGTAATCGGCGTGAGGGCTGAACTCATGAACGCCGGTCTGGAACGTATCCCCAATGCCGTCGAGCGTGACGACAACCTTAAACAGCCACGGGTAGGAAATAATTCCGTTTTCGCCGAGCATCTCGGCGATGTCGTCCGCAGTCTGCCCTTCCAGGACTTCCAGCTCGACCGTCGTGTACCAGTCTTTTTCCATCCCGACGATATCCCGCACGCCCATCATGATCACCCAGGCAAAGGTCAGGGAAACGGCGATGATGCTCAAGGTGAAAAGAAGCACCCGGAGCCATCTGGTTTTATTCTTCCGCTTGACCTTTTCCAGGTGTTTTTCTTCCCGTTTCGCCTCTTCACGCGCCCGCTGGATTTTTTTCTTTGTCTCTTCTTCGCCGGAAACCGGCTCCTTTGCCACCCTGTCATATGCCTCGTCGTAGTCGATTTCATCCAGCGTAAAATCAACCGGAGGGCGGACAAAAACGTCTTCTTCAGCTTCATCGCTTGCGATTTGAATCGTGTCCTGCAGGGCGTCCTTCTGCTCTTTTTCTCTTTTCTGTCTCCGCTTTTTTCTGTCCGCCACGCCTTTTCATCCTCTCATCACGTGAAATTTTCTTTGCGCCGCTTTCACTCACCAGCCAGTCCACAGGCCGGTCATAGTAGCCGTGCGGCAGGAGCTCCGCGATGAGCTCCCTATAACAAACACCGATCTTCACCCCGCGGAACCGCTGTAAAAACCGGTCGTAATATCCCTTTCCATACCCAAGGCGGAACCCTTCCCGGTCGAAGACAAGCCCTGGTACGATACAGACGGCAGGCCGCGGAAAGTTCGTAATCTTCTTTGCCTTCCCCGGCACCGGCTCCAGCACCCCGTAAGTGCCGGGCTCCAACTCCTCCAAAGAGCGGATTTGGTAAAAATCGACGGTGTGGGTCTCCTCCAGTGACACCGGGACGCAGACCATCTTACCCTGCGAAAGAGCGTTTTCAATCAGGGCGAAGCTGTCCACCTCATCCGGCAGGGAGACATAGCAGAGCAGGCAAGCGGCGCGCTTGTAGGATGGCAGCGCCTCGACCCGCTCCCGGATCTTCCGGTCGTTCTGCCGCTTCCTGTCCGCAGGGATCCCGCGGCGTTTCGCCTTATACTCCGCCCGGATCTTCTGCTTGAGCGCTTTCATCGAAGAAGCCATCGGCTCCACCTCCCCAGCTTTTTCAGTCCCTGTCTACAACCGCCGCCCGCAACAGGTCGATCCGGCTTTTCCCAAGCAGGACCTCCCCCAAGCGGTAAGCAAACTGCTCCGCAAAGTGGACGGAGGTCGCCGTGATGAATTTCCCATCCGTATAGACGCCCGGCTCTCCAGTCTCCGCTCCCTCCAGCTGGGCTTCATATCCCGGATAGCAGGCGGCTTTTCTCCCTTTGAGCAGCCCCTTGTGCCCTAAGATGGAGGGAGCTGCGCAGATCGCCCCAATCCACCGGTCGTGCCCTGCGCAGAAGTCGATTGTATTCTGCACCGCTTCCGATTTCTCCAGGTTGAGGGTGCCCGGGAGCCCGCCGGGCAGGATAATCATCTCGGCCTCCGGCAGGTCCATCTGGGAGGGGAGGATATCCGCCACCACCCGGATTCCATGGGAACCGCGAACCGCCAGCCCGCTGACCCCGACCGTCTGGATCTCGACCTCACAGCGCCGCAGGTAATCGAGCGGCGTCAATGCCTCTACTTCTTCAAAGCCATCCGCTAAAAACAGGTAAACCATCCTTCTGCCCCTTTCGATACCGCCTCGCAAAAAGCGTAAAGCAAAACGCCTTTTCACCCAGTATCGTTCCTTTCTCCGTATTCTGCCCGCCTAGTCCAAGACGAGATTCATATATCCCGGCATACCGTCCGGCCAGAGCCGTTCCAGCTCGGAATCCAGCACACAGAGCATCCCGTGGCGGACGGCAGGCCCGCCGGGATCCGCCGGAATCCGGGCGAAAAGCTCGTCCGCGCCGAACCGGTTCATCAGCGCGGCGGCACAGCTTTCCAACTGTTCACGGCGCAGGTTCGTCTCTTTTACGACAAGCGTCCCCTTTATTTTATAACAAACCGCATACCCTTGTAAAGCGGTTCCGGCAATCCAGAGGATTTCGCCCTCTGTGGCGGCGATTTCATCATAAAAATACCCGAGCGATTTCGCCGCAAATTTCATCGCGACCGGCTGGACGCTCAAAAATCCGGCGCTCTGTTCCAGAAAGAGGTCTTTTCCGCAGGAATCAACCGCACATCCGGCGTTTCGACATTCCTCCCGCCTCAGCCTGACCTCGCAGACCGAAAAACAGCTCCGGTATCCCAGCCTCTCGTAAAAGCGGTAAAGGCCCTCCTCCGCTGGGAAAAGCGCCGCCGCTTTGATCCCGCTCTTTCTCAAAAACTCATGCGTCTCCGACAAAAGACGGGACGCGGCCCCTTTCCCCCTCTGCTCCGGCGCAGTCCCGACCGCGTAGAGGTAGGCCGCGTCAAAGCATTCGCCGTCCTTCTGATAAAAGGCGGGAACCACCGTCAGCATCGACGCGATCTCCCCCTCCTCCCAATCGACCAGCGTTTTAAAAAGGGGAAAGCCGTTTGAAAAATAAAAGTCCAGATAAGAATCCGGGTCCCCAAAACACGCCTTCCAGATCTGCCGCAGACGCGGGATATCCCGCTCCTTCGCCAATTCTATCATCGCAGCGTCACCCGGTACCGCTCGGTAAACATCACGGGGTTGTAAGAGAGCTTCGCTTTGCGGAGCCCCTCGACGCCAAGATCCTCCTCCCGGTTGACATAGGCGCAGTCGGCGGCAAACATGGCGGCGTATTCCCGGTTGATCATCGGGTAAGCGCCCGGAACCTCAGCGTCCGCCTTTTCGATGTGGACAATCTCGGTGTCGGAGTTAATCCGCTCCCCGATCGAGTAGGCGACCGTCCGCCCCTCCTGCTTCAAGATACAACCGTGGAGCTCGAGCGCGTCAAAATTGGCAAGCGCTTTGCGGGCGGCGCACATCTCCTCCCGCTTGCTCTCATCCCGGCAGCAGTCGTTTTGGACGCACCAGAACTGATTGAACGCTTCACATTCCCCGATATTTTCCGCCGTAACCGGTTCGACGCTCCATTCCTTCTGGATGAACCGGTTGATAAAATTGCGCTTGGAATGCAGCTTCTTCCCCTTGAGGGTGATTAGGCTCTCCGCCGTGTAGAGATAGTCAAAATAATCCCGCCGTTCTTCGAATTCGAACCGGCCCGGCATCAGCGCCTCGAGCTTTTCCCTGTTGGCGGCGTGGCTCAGGTGCATGACAAACGGGAACCCGTGTTCGGCCGCGTAGTCCATCATCACCCCGACCACCTCGGCGAGACCGCCCTCGCCGGCCGGAAAGGCAAAATGTTTGGCCTCTTCGTTGAATTGGAGATAAAAGTCCCGGTACCGCCCGATCCGGGAACTGTAGGCATTCGCCCAGATAAAGTTGTTGCCGAAGCAGTATTCGCTGCCCCGGAAATCGCTTTTTTTCAAAAGGCTCTCGATCCAGGGCTTATCGCTCAATTCGATTTTCCTAAACTCAAGTTTTGTTTCAACCATGTTATGTTACATCCTATTCGTTAAGTTTAAAATGTCGTTTTGGATTTCTCCGATCGGGCGGGGACTCTCCCCTTTGCTGCAAGGGAGAACCTCCCAGCCGCATTTTCCAGCCGCATAGAGGGCCGCCTTCCGGCAGGCGCAAAGGTATGCCTCGTTCATTTCGTGGATATCCCGCCTGCTCTCATCCCCGCCGTACCGCGTGGAGAGCAGCTTCTGGGACACCCCCGGCGGCATGTCGAGAAAGACGACGAGATCGGGTTTCGGCAGTTCCAGCAGCCGGTATTCATAGTCCTCCAGCCAGGCGAGATAGCCGTCCCACTCCGCTTCCGGAAGCTTGGACATCTGGTGGATCGCATTGGAGGTGGCGTACCGCGCGGCGAGGATCGTCCCACCAGCTTCATACTCCTTCTGCCAGAATTTTTTATAGCTCGCAAAACGGTCAACCGCGTAAAAAGAGGAGGCCGCATAAGCATTGACGCTGTTTGCATCCGTCCCGAATTCCCCTGAAAGATACATCTTCACCAAGGCCGACGAAGGCTCGGCGTAGTCGGGGAAAGAGATCGGAAAAACAGCGTGCCCCCGCTGTTCCAGGTTCTCCCGCAGCAGCTCGAACTGGGTGGATTTTCCGCTTCCGTCCAGCCCGTCCAGCACCATCAGCTTTCCTTTCACTTAGCCTTCCCCCGCAGCATATGATAATACTCCCGAACCTCGGCGGCCTGTCCGCAGCTCATCTTCCCCTCCGGACAAACCCCGTCCGCACAGGGCGGCCCGGCGTGGGCGAAGAGGGTGGGAGCGGCCTCCAGAACCAGCCGCAGCATCTCGTCCGCCAGCGCCTTGATCTCCCACTGGGCGCGGTTGCAGCAGCGGTGGGCAAAAAAGTTTAAAAGGCTCCGGGCGTTGAAGGTGGCGATCATCTTGGTGTCGCAGGCGTTCGGCAGGACAAAGCGCGCATCCTCAATCGCCTTCTTTTCGGCGTTTCGCTTCGCGGCTTTCTCCTCCTGCCCTCCCTCGAGGAATTCCTTATAGTGCTTGTCCATCAATAAGGCGGTGAGCTTGTCGTAAGCGCAGAGGCTGTCCGCCATCGCCTGCTGGAAGACCGCCTTCGCTTCGGGCATCCCTTCGATCTCAGGCGGCGTTACGAATTCAAACTCCTTTTCCCGCACATACCGCTGGCTCTGGACGCTGTAAGAAGCGATCCGGTGCCGGGTAATCTGGGCGAGCAGGGCGCGGGAAACCCCCTCGATCCCAAAGGTAAAGCTCGCGTGCTCAATCGGGCTTTCGTGCCCGATTTCAGCGAGCATCCCCACAAAATCAGCTGCCTTTTCCTCGGTCAGCCCATCGTAAAGGGTGTCGATCGTGCTTGCGCTGTAACAGAGCTTCGCGGCGCAGGCGATCGTTTTTTCCGGTTCAGGCGTGTGTGCAATCAGTGTGACCTTCAAATCTTTTCAACTCCTTTTTTCG
>JAAWBP010000114.1 GCA_022792755.1 Oscillospiraceae bacterium
ATTCTTGGCGGAACGTCCCATCCGGTTTACCGACTTGGACAACAACTGCCACGTCTACAATGCAACCTATGCCGATATGGTTTTTGACGCCCTCCCCTTTGAAGAAGCTGCCGGGGAATTTCGGGATTTTCGAATCAACTACAATGCGGAAGCGCGGGAGGGGGACGTCCTCTCCCTGTTCAGGAAAGTCGGCGGGGAGGGGGAAACCATCGTCCAGGGGGTAAAAGAGGACGGCGCCCTTTGCTTTGAATGTGAATTGAGGAGATAAGGAGGGAAATCCTGTGTTGAAAAAAGTGATCTTTGCCCTGGCGTTTACCACTGTAATGATGCTTTTCGCCGGGTGTGGAACTGATTCTGGAACGGGAGCCGGAGCGGAAAGTTCTACGGCTGGGGGAAAAACAGAGTCCTCATCCGCCGGGGAGAGCAGTGTTCCCACCTCAGGGCAGACCGCCTTCGACGCGGCGAAGGAAACGGCGCTCTCCGATGCAGGGGTCTCCGCTTCAGAGGCGCGTTTTACCAAAGAGAGGCAGGACTGGGAGGATGGCGTGCTGGTCTACGAGTTCGAATTTTACACGCAGACCCACGAATATGACTACGAAATCGACGCGGCAACCGGCGCGATTTTAAAGAAGGAAAAGAAATCCCTTTCCGTAGGGAGCGGGCCCGGTGATAACGTCGCGGGACAGATTTCCCTCGACGCGGCAAAGGAAGCGGCGCTGGCCGATGCAGGGGTCTCGGCTTCGGAGGCGTACTTTACCAGGGAGAAGCTGGACCGGGAGAAAGGCGTACTGGTCTATGAGCTCGAATTCCGCTCTCAAACCCACGAATACGACTACGAGATCGATGCGGCGACCGGCGCGGTCCGCGGCAAGGAGATCGAGCCGATTGCAGGCGGGGCGGCGCCCTCCGGTTCGGGCTCGCTCATCGATTCGGAAAAGGCCAAAGCCACCGCCGCCGGTCACGCGGGTCTCTCGGTTTCCGACGTTGTTTTCTCAAAGGTCGAGCTCGAACGGGAGGACGGCCGGCCGGTTTATGAAATCAAGTTTCACAAAAACGGGATGGAGTACGAATACGAAATTGACGCGGCGACCGGTGCAGTGATTCAATACGAGGTGGATCGGGACTGAGCGGCGGGGGGCCTAGGCAAAAGCCTACAGCAGAAGTTCTTTGCCTTTGGAGAACTGGTGGAAGGTCGATCAAACGGCACGGCATTTGAGTGTGAAAGGGAGAGACGGATGCAGAAGTACAATCAGGAGAGGTTTTCTTGGGGCGTTGTAATATTGCTGCTCTTTTTGTTTTTCCCTGTTGGAATTCCGCTGCTCGCCGTAAAAGTAACCTCTGAAAAGACGAGGTATTCCCAAAATGCCAGGGTGATGAAAATCCTCGGAATTTTGCTGGCTGCAATCGACGTGTTCATGCTGGTCATGACACTGGCGGGGAAGGTGGAGGCAGAGGAGCGGAACGCGTGGTTCGGGGTGATCGCCGTGCTGATCCTTTTATTTGTCGGCGGCCTGTCCCTGCTCATTGCAGCGCACAGGCTCGCCAAAAAGGGTGTGCGGTATCAGCGCTATCCTGCCATCATCGCCAGCCAGAATGGAGGAAGGCTCCAGGAAATAGCAGATAAAGTCCCAACGACGCTTGAACGGGCGAAAAAGGAAATCCAACAGATGGTCGATGACGGCTGGATTCCAGGAGCTTACCTGGATCATACTTCCTGCGAGCTGATCCTGCCCAAAGCAGCGGCTGAAAATAGAGTTTGTCCAAACTGCGGAGCGGCTGTCGTTGCTGAGAAGGGGAAAAGGGGAGTGTGTGAGTACTGTAAGCTCCCACTTTAAGCGGTCGTGCAGCCTTTTGAGCAGGTGGATCGATAGGGATTGGCAGAAATCGTTCTTCTGCCATGAAACGCTGGACAAAACCGGCGGCGGGGGTTATAATAAGGCAGAGAAGACCCATTGATCAGCATCCAATACAACAATCAAACAATACAACACAGGAGGTATTCTATGATTTACCGCAAACTTGGAAACAGCGATTTGAACTGCTCGGTCATCGGCCTCGGCACCTGGGCGATGGGCGGGGATTCCTACGGCAAGGTGGACGACGACGCTTCGGTTGCGACCATCCTCGCCGGGGTCGAAGCGGGGATTAACCTGATTGATACTGCGCAGCCCTATGGTTCCGGCCATTCCGAAGAGGTAGTTGGCCGGGCGCTCAAGCAGCTCGACCGCTCCAAGGTCATCGTTGCAACAAAGTTCGGTAGCTATAAATTCCCGGAGACCGGCTATTTCCGGGACGGCTCCCGCAAGATGCTCCGCGAAGGGCTGGAGGGCAGCCTGAAACGGCTGGGAGTGGATTACATCGACCTTTACCAGTGCCATTGGCCCTGCCCGAACGCCCCGATTGAGGAGACCTTCTCCGAGGTCGAGAAGATGCGGCAGGAGGGGAAAATCCGCTATGTCGGCGTCTCCAACTTCAGCCCCGCCCAGATGGACGAAGCCAACCAATACTGCAAAATCACCTCGCTCCAGCCGCCTTACTCCCTTCTCGACAGGGATTTTGAAACAGAGCTCGAGGGCTACTGCATTGACAAAGGGATCGGCGTGTTGTCCTACGGTTCGATCGGCGCGGGCGTGCTGACCGGCAAGTACAAGGAGCGCCCGGTTTTCCCGGAAGGGGACACCAGGAACGGGGACGGATTCTATAAAAACTGCTTCTCGGAGGAAAACTGGCCCAAGGTTTCGGCCCTGGTCAGCGTTCTGCGGGAGGTCGCGGAAGCCCATAGCGTCCCGACTGTCCACGCCGCCATCAACTGGGTGCTGGCAAATCCCAGCATGACCGTCGCCTTAGTCGGTGCGAAGACGCCGGAGCAGGTGAAGATGAACGCCGCCGCCGGCTCTTGGGAGTTGACCGCGGAGGAAAAGGCGAAGATCGATGAAGCGGCGAAGCCCTTCGCTGCAAAATAACAGCGTAGCTCGAGGCTCTTCCATGTGAGCACGTCAGGATACTGGTTGAAGAAACGAAATAAAAAACCGGACGCAAATGCGTCCGGTTTTTTATCTGGGGTGGGTTATCTTCGGAAAAAGGGGGCAGACTGAAAAAGCCTCTTGAAAGCGGAAGCAGGTTTAAAGGAGGTTTTCCGAAACGAGAAAACGATCCGCCGCCGATGCTCCAAAGGCCGCCTGTCAGGAGTGCGGCCGGTCGAGAACCGGTTCCTCTTTGAAGAGTTCCAGCATCAGCCGGGCTCCCATCTGAAACCCTTCTGCGAAGGTTTCTTCCGAGAGTGCCTCCTCCATCATGTCCCAAGCTTCATAAAAATCGGCGAGGAGGGCGCGGCTGTCCTCGGGGAGAAGAGGCGCTAGCTTTGACTCGAGTTCCGAAAAGCGGGACATGGCCTGATGATAGGCGGCGCTTTTTGAAGTGGGGCTTTTTTGGCTGAGGTAGGTTAGATAAAGCTCATGAATAAAATCTGTCATAACATTCACCATCTATTCCGGTTGTTTTTCTAAATTTTACAATATATAGATGTAAATGTCAAGTGATATATGCATAGTTCGCGGCCTGTGGCCAGACCGGCCAATACGCACCCCAAGATTTTACCAATCTTTAAGTGACCGTCCTGCGAGGTGTTTGTTATAAAGCGAGTACGGCGTGCCTCGCAGGGCAGGGTACCCGTCTGGCAACCGCACGTTTAAGCGTTACCAGTCTCCAGGTTTCAATCCTGCGGTCTGTGGCCAGACCCGCCAATTCGTCCGAGTGGCCTCGGACAATACGCACCCAAACATTTTATCAGTCTTTAAGCGGCTATCCTGCGAGGTACATGAAATAAAAGACAAATATGCCTCGCGGTGCGGGGAGTCCCTGCGGGCAGTTTGCACCCCGACATGAAGTACTTGAAATAAAATAAATACGGTAAAAGTACCTCGCGGGATACCAACCCCATTTTTAGCACAACCTATGAATCGCGTTCGACAGCGGAGGCACTCCGCCGGATTCGTTTCTGGATCTGAACCAGGGTTTTGCAGACGAAGTAGGCCATTGCGGCCTCCGCCGGGAGGGCGCAGAGATTTTTAACCAGCCGCAGGGGAAAGATCTCAGCAAAAACAGAGCCGAAGAAGAGGCAGAGGATCGCGGTGGTCATAATCAGGTTGCAGATGGCGGTGATGAGCGTCTTTGCCAGGATGACCCGTCCCAGCCCACACTGGTTTTTATAAAGAAGAAGCCCCCAGATTAGCCCCGCGGTCGCAGCGACCAGGGTCATCAGGGGGTTGAAAGCGCCGGTCGGCTTGATGAAAAAGCCGATCAGGTCGCCCGCCGCCCCGAGGATCATCCCGGCGGTGGGGCCGAACATCATCCCGGTCGCGGTCAGGCTCAAAAAGCTGAAACCGATTTTAAGGTAGGGAAAGGGCTGGATGGCGAAAAAGGACAGGCAGACGTTGAGCGCCAAAAGCATCGCCATCAGGGTCAGGTTCCGCAGGCTGCGGAACTCCTCGAGGGAATCGGAAAATTTTTTGAAAAAACGCATCATAGCAGCACACCTCCTAAAAAAATTTGCTGTACAAATTTAGGAGGCAGGCCTCGAAAAATTGTGGTACAGCGGGATGCGGAGCCTGCACCGCAAGCCTTCAAGCTTTTCGTCCGGTCGGCAACTCCCCGTCCGCCCGGCACTTTACGCGCAGATTCCTACTCTGTATGAATGCAATATCAGTATACCGCGCCCATGCTGAAATGGCAATGAGGAAGACCGTTTTTTCCCTTTTACACAGCGAAACGCCGAAGGAGCAGACGGTTTTTGGACAGTTTACCGGGCCGAAAGCCGGCATGAAAAGGCCGGGGAGGAAAACCCTTCCTAAATGGCGGCTGCTTTCCTTTTATTGAAAAATATGGTATAATAACCTCACCCGCAGACGCAATCAAAGATTGCTGGCGGGTACCCGAGAACATTGTTACTCGCTGGCGCTCGTAATAATAACCGCAAATCGGCTATTATACATCTCATGGCCAGGACGATCCGCTCACGCTGTTCGTTCCCGTCCCAATGGCCGATTATACCATTCCGGCTTTGCCTTCATGGTATAATAACCTCACGGACTGGGCGGAAATCGAAGATTTCCGAGTCCTGAGAGAACATTGTTCCATGCAAAACCGCGGTTGTACACGGTTTTGTTGTAGGCGCTCCGCGCAATCATGGTATAATATTTCACAGACAGGGCGGCGTGCCTGTGCTCAGGTAGGGCAATGTCCGTGCCCGGACTGGGCAATTCGCACCCTAGCGTTTTCCCAATCTCTAAGTGATCGTCCTGCGAGGCGCGCCGGGTGCCCCCGGCTGAACAATACGCGGCGGGGAACCCCTGCAGGCAGACGCGATCCGCAGGCAGTGCGAATAACAACGTTCATTTCCCGCGAGGCACGTTTATCACGACTGGTACAATGAATCTCGCAGGACAATCATCCAAAAACCGGTAAAACATTCGGGTGCGAATCACCAGCGGCGGTTCGCCGCCTTGCGAGATGCTTTTATTGTATTAATTTTACGCGGCCCGCGGGTCACAAGCGCTTAAAGTATAAACGACCTTTGTGCGCGAATTGACAGCGGAGGCACTCCGCTAAAGGAGGAAAAGGAATGCAGGGATTGTTTCAGAATGTGGTTGGCACCTTCTTCGGCGTCTTTTTTTCACTGTTCAGCATGCTGTTCGGCGTGCCCTGGGGCGGGGTGGAGCCCGACGTCCCCCAAAGTTTGGAATTCCCCACAATGATCCTGCACACCGCCTCTTCCCAAGGAGAGGGGAAAACGGTAGAGCTTTCCGGGTATGTCGGGCGGGATGTGGAAGACCCTGCTTTTTTAAAGGAGCTTTTGGAGAGCAATTCCATCCGATCCTTCTCCGCGGCGGTGGGGGAACGAGCCGAAGTTGAGATGGAACAGGACGCGGGGGTCTACTCATTCGGTTGGAACGACCGCCCGGCCTATGTAAAACTGTGGAAATTGGCTTCCGGCGGGGAGCTGGAAGAGGCCGAATGCAGCGGGCTTTCCGCCTCGAACCGGTTCGGCGTGCTCCAGATGAGCTTGATCTTGCCCGAGGAGCCCGGCGATTATCTGCTGGTCGTTCATCAAAAGTACAACATCGGTTCGGCGCTCCATTTGTTCCGCCTTTCGGTCGGGGAGGCCGGGACTCCAGCAGGAACTTCCTACGAGCCGCCGGTGACCTATGACTTCGACGAGGCGAAGGGATACGGCTATGTGGTTGTAACAGGGGACGGCGTGGAAAATATCAGGTCTCTGGTTCTATTTATTCTGGACTGGAAGGCCGGAAGGGACAGTTCGGTCTATTTGATACGTGAGGGAGAGATGAGAAATCCGGCCGCTACCCTGATTCTCTGCCGGGATGGCCGGTTGACCGCTTATTTTGACGATTCCCAGGCTGGCGGCAAAATTGTCCGGGAGGATTTTGAGGAATTCCGTGTCGTCCAGAATTCGAATGGCGCCGAATATTTTCTCGTTGATTCGGCGGGGCGTGATTGGCTTTTGGCTATGACCGGGGGCCCCGGCAATTTTCCGGATGAATACTGGGGAACTATCGTCGCCTCGACGCCGCGGGAGGATGGCGTCACCTACCTGATCTACGGCTCCCGCACAGGACAGGACGGCGGGAACCGCTATCTCAACGTCTTTGTGGACAGCCGGACAAGGGCTGTCCGGGCAGGGGAGGAAACCCAGGCGTCCGCCCTCCAGCTGGGGGACGAAATCGCGGTGATGCACGATCCCGATTATCAGCCGCAGACCCCCAACACCGTCAGGGCCGCACTGGTCTGGGCGGTTCCCGGCGGGGCAGGCGCTTGACAAAAGCGGGAAATTTCCTTTAAAATAAAAAGATAGCGTATTTTTTGCCGTTTTCCGGTCTGTGGCCAGACGGGGCGGGGAACCCCCGTTGGTAATCGCGATCCGCAGGTAGAACAAATAGTAACGTCGATAACCTGAAAGACTGGCAAAACCTTGGTGTGCGAACTGTCCGCAGGGGTACCCTGCGCCGCACCGGGTGGCCCCGGCTGGACGATCGCGATTCCTAAATGACATCGATTTATAAGTCCGTAACCCGCGAGGCGCGTTGGTTCGCAAACGTATCCCGTAGGGCGGTTACCTAAATACCAGGAATACGTTTGAGTGCGAATTACCAGCAGAGGTACCTTGCCCTATAATTTGTAAAATGCACCTCGCAGGGCGGAATGCTTCCGCTGTCAATACGCGATCCGCAAGCAGTGCAAGACCTGTAGCCCGTACCCCGCGAACTGCATGTTTTGTATAACGCGCCTCGCAGGACAGCTATCCCCAAAAAAGGCAAAACGTTTGAGTGCGAATTGCCCGCAGGGGCACAGGTCCACGGTGGTTCGCCGCGCCCAGCCCGGGCACGGACGTGCCTCGCGAGATAAACCGTTCTGATCGGCACAGCCTACGCATCGCGTTTGACAGCGGAGGTACTCCGCCGATTGAAAGATAAAACGAGAAACCAAATCTCCGCAGGTCTTTTCGGCCTGCGGTTCACATTTGCCCGCAGCGGGCAGGATAGGAAGGGACTATGGCGAAAAAGAAACAGGAGTATAACAACGAAAGCATCTCGTCCTTAAAGGGGGCGGATCGGGTCAGGAAGCGCCCGGGGGTCATCTTCGGCTCGGACGGGCTGGAGGGCTGTGAGCACTCAGTCTTTGAGATCCTCTCCAACTCGATCGACGAGGCGAGGGAGGGGCACGGCGACCGGATCATCGTCACCCGCTACCTCGACCGCTCGATCGAGGTGCAGGACTTCGGCCGGGGCATCCCGGTGGATTACAACCAGAACGAAGAGCGCTACAACTGGGAGCTCGTCTTCTGCGAGCTCTATGCGGGCGGCAAATACAACACCAACGAGGCGGAGAGCTATGAGTTCTCCCTCGGCCTCAACGGGCTCGGCTCCTGCGCCACCCAGTACTCCTCCGAATATTTTGACGCTGAAATCTTCCGGGATGGGTACCGCTACACCCTCCACTTTGAAAAGGGGGAGAACATCGGCGGGCTGAACAAAGAGCCGTCCGGCTCCAAAAAGACAGGGAGCCGCCAGCGCTGGAAGCCCGACCTGGAGGTTTTCACCGACATTGACATCCCCGTCGCCTATTACCAGGACGTCCTCAAACGGCAGGCCGTCGTCAACAAAGGGCTGACCTTTGTCTTCCGGAATCAGACCGAGCAGGGCTTCGAGACCGAGGAGTTCTGTTACGAGGACGGGATCGCCGACTATGTGAAAGAACTCGTCGGGGAGGAAGCCCTGACCTCTATTCAGTATGTCGAGGCGGAACGGCGGGGGCGCGACCGCGCCGACAAGCCGGATTACCGGGTCAAGCTCTCGGCGGCCTTCGTCTTTTCGAACCAGGTCAAGCTGACCGAGTACTACCACAACTCCAGCTGGCTGGAGCAC
>JAAWBP010000115.1 GCA_022792755.1 Oscillospiraceae bacterium
CTTTTCCATTCTCAAAATCGTCTTTTACATCAAATTCAACTGCATATATCATCAATTTTATGCATATAACACATGTGATATATTGGCATTAATATAGTGGCGCCAATATAATGCGGTTGTTTTGCTCTTGATTTTACATTAGAATAGTAAAGCAGGAGTATTGAGTAATGAAAGAGTGCGAAACGCTGAAAGACTATTTGGCTAACCTGATTAAAACATTGCGGAAAATGAAAAAGCTGTCTCAGATTGAATTGGCCGTAAAATCAGAAGTCAGTTTGACAGCTGTGAGAAATCTTGAAAATGCGAAGTCAAATCCCACCCTAGAACTTTTAAGGCGCATCTCGAATGGTCTCAATATGGATCTGGTGATCCAGTTTTTGGAGAAAGCGCCGGGGAATGAGGTTGAGCAATCAATGAACTCCGCTTATCGAATGATTGAAGGTATTGTTGAATCGGAAGGAAAAACATATCCTGCTTACGGCATCGCAGTGGGAGAACTGCGGGTTGAAAATGTCACATGCGACAAGGAGCGGTTAATCTGGTTGATTGAACAGTGCAACCGTTATCAGCTGGAGCCGGAATCTCTTCCTTGGATTTTATCCGACTTTTTAAATGACCACGCGTTTTATATCTGCCAGTATGACTGATCCCGGCAGATAAGAAAGAAGTCTGTCTTTTCAGATCATCGCCTTCCATAATTTTAAAACAGAGGGTTCAAACATCAAAAAGCGGCTCGGAGATTCGAGCCGCTTTTTTCTGCCCGGACAATGCGGCAGCTGCCTGAAGAACATAGCTTTCAAGCAGGGAAGCTTCACTTTTACGACGATTTATTTTTCGTTTTTGATCCCGGAGAAAAGATATTTTCCGCCCCCGAATTCTCCGGTTTTGGTTTGACAATCACACCACAGGGATTTATAATAAAAATTAATGTCCCAAAGCCGTATAGGGGCGGCCCACCTCTCTATAACTGCTAGTAGAATAGAAAGGCGTTTTGTCCCGGAAACGTCATACAGAAGGAGCAGATGCAGTATGAAATTTACCGAAATCGATGGAATAAAGGTCTCGCAGCTGGCGCTCGGGTGTATGAACTTCTACTCCCCTCTATCAGTTGAAGATTCAGAGCGCAGCATGGATTACGCTCTGGACAAAGGGATCAACCTCTTTGACACAGCCCGTGTTTATGGTGCATGGCATGATATCCCGAACGCGATGGGTCTCTGCGAACGCGTCATGGGCGATTACATGAAAAAGCGAGGAAACCGGCATCAGATCATTCTTGCAACCAAGGGCTGTCATCCTCCATTTGAGGCCATGACGACAAACCGGCTGACGGCAAAAGACATCCAGGAAGATCTGGACGCCAGCCTGAAGGATCTCCAGACCGATTATACCGACATCTGGTTTCTCCACCGAGACCACCCTGACTGCGATTTATACGAACTCATGAAAGCATTGGACACACAGGTAAGAGCCGGAAAAATCCGGGTTCTGGGGGCATCTAACTGGAGCGTGAAACGGATCAGAGAGGCAAACGCCATTGCAGAAGCAAACGGCTTTACCCCATTTAAAGTCAGCCAGATCGAATGGAGCATGGCCTACCTGGAAAAAGGCCATCTTCCTGACCAGACAACGGTTGTAATGGACGAAGAGGAGCTGAACGAATATAAAAAAGGCGATCTTGCGCTGATGTTGTTTTCCGCACAATCCAGGGGATTTTTCCAAAAGGCGATACAAGCTGGCGGCTTTGAGCAACTCAAGGAACAGGAAGCTGCGGCCGGACGATCTGGCAATCCGAATGCGCTGACAAAAAAATACGGTTACCTCTGCAACGCGGAGCGGATTGAACGGGTGAAAGAGCTCTGCGGCCTTTATAAGGTCGATGCGGCCGCAATCGGGCTCGCATATCTTACCAGCCAGCCGGAATTTGAGCCGATCGCGATCCTTGGTTACTCGAAATTGGGGCAGCTTCAGGAATCGCTCGTACATCCTGACCTGCAGCTGACTCCTTACCAGATCAAAGGAATCCTCGGCGGGAAGGCGCTGTAACGGATAAACTTTAAGATGTTAGGAGAAGAGAGATGTTAAACAATTCAGTCGTAGGGCCCAGAAGCCCAAAGAGCAAAACGATCACCCTGTTTCTCGCCGTTCTGCTCGGAACATTCGGAGTCGACCGATTCTATCTCGGGAAGATCGGCACGGGGATTCTCAAATGCCTGACGCTGGGTGGGCTCGGATTTTGGAGCATTTACGATATCGCCACCATTGCGCTCGACAGCGCCACCGATAAACAGGGCCGGTTCATCGTGGAATAATCCACAATCTACATATCGTTCAGCCAAAGGCTGTGTACTGTCTTTTGAGCACGACAGAAACACATAGGTTCTATTGAATTTCAATAAACATATTCTGGTAAACTATATAAAAGAAAGAACCGCTCAAACGGGCTTTTAAAAAGCGGGTTTGAGCGGTTCTTTCTTTTATGTTTTTATCTTCTTTAAAAAATTTCACAGCTAATAATGGTACTTTGATCGTTTGCTAAGCAGGAATAAAGCAGTTACAACCGCTGCCATTAATTCTGCCGCCACGGTAGAAAACCAGATGCCGTCAATTCCCCAAATCAAAGGAAAGAGCAATACCGCCGCTGTTTGGAACAAAAGGGTCCGAAGAAAAGAAATCAACGCAGATACAAGTCCATTATTGAGGGCTGTGAAAAAGGAAGAGCCGTAAATCGCAATCCCTGCGAATAAAAACGAGAAGGAAAAGATATAAAACCCGCGAAGGGTTAAGTCTAGAAGGGACGGGTCATAACCAACAAATATCATAGAAAGAGGCCGTGCCAGTCCCTCCGCAAGACCAAACATTACCGCCGAACAAATCCCGATAATAACCAGGCTTTTTTTGAGCAAGCTTTTTAACTCGGCATGATTTCCCGCACCATAGTGATAACTAATAACCGGTGCTGTCCCGATAGAATAACCGATGAAAGCCGCAAGAAAGATCATGTTTATGTACATCAGCACACCATATGCAGCAACACCATCCTCTCCTGCATATTTTATTAGCTGTACATTATAAAGCATACTGACAACAGACATTGAAATATTGGTCATAAGCTCAGACGAACCATTAACACAGGCCCAAATCAGGACTTTCCCATTAAATTTGGTTTGAAGTACAAAAGCCCTGCATGAGGGCGGCAGAAATAGAACAACGGAACGATTCCGCCAACCGCCTGGCTAAAAGCAGTCGCCGCTGCCGCCCCGATCAATCCCCACTGAAACACCGCAACAAACAGTGCATCCAACACCATATTGGCGACTCCCGAAGCTACCGTAACAATAAGACCTACCGTTGGCCTTTCCGCTGTAATAAAAAAGCTTTGAAACTCAAATTGCAGGATATACGCTGGAAGCGCTATCAGAATTACCCGGCCATAGAGAACACAATCGTCGAGCATCCTCCCTTCCGCCCCCAGAAAAACAGTAATCGGGCGGATAAAAACGATTCCCAGCACAGCGATCACAATGCCGCAGGCCGCAGAAACACTAATAAACAATGAAAATTGCTGCCTTGCCGCATCATAGTCGCCCTCTCCCATTGTTTTTGCAATCAGAGCGCTGCCGCCAGTTCCAAACATGAAGCCGACGGCTCCAAGGATCATTAAAAACGGCATGATAAAATTGACCGCAGCAAAGGGCGTTTTCCCCACATAATTCGAAACAAAAAAGCCGTCAACCACCCCGTAAATAGAAATAAAAACCATCATGATAATAGACGGCAGCGTAAACCGCATTAGTTTTTTATAATCAAAATGATCTGATAATTGAATCTTCATTCCAATCTCCTGACTCAGTGCCGGCTTTCAAACAGCTGCAAAACCAGTGGCCGTTTTCTTGCTGTTTAAAATTCCCCAATTTTATCCTGAAAAGCAGTCAAATATCTCTTTGTCAAACCTATATACTGCTCCCATTCTGATTTTGGCCAGGAATTCAAAATATCGCTTTCGGCTCTAATCAACCGAACAACCGTATTTTCAGCCAACATCTTTCCCTTTTCAGTTAAACGTATATTTTTCTTTTTCCCTTGAAGCAATTCCAGATAGACAATTCCCTCTGCCTCCAGTTTTCGAAGCGCGGAATTAATTGTTTGCTTGCGGACACCAAATAATTTATAGATGTCACTAATCGGGCTGCTTTCTCCATTGCTGCAAACCGCATAAAGGATCATCATTGCGCTGTCTGATAAACCAAATTTGAGCGCTGCCTTATGATAAACAGCATCAATTTCACTTGTCAGATAATTAAACTGCTTTAGTTTCTCTGAAATCAGCTTCATAATTGCATCTCCAATAGTACGAAATCGGACATTTTAAGAAGCTATTATAGTACGATTTCATACATTTGTCAACACGTTAAGAAAATAAAAAAACTAAAGATAAAACAATAAAAGCCACTGGAATGATTCCAGTGGCTTTTATTGTTTTATTCTTTTGTTAAACCAACGCTATCCTTACCTGGTTAAACGCTGTCGATACACACAACTCCACAATCAAAAACTTTCTGCCGGCAAAAAGCCTACAGATATTTTTTAACCGACTCCGGCAGCTCCGATTCGTCCGCAGAAATCGTGATAATCAATTTTGTATTTGCAGCATCGGCAACCGGGCTGATCTTTGCGAAGAATTCGCCGAGCGCATCCAAGTCCTGCCCGCAGATTTTCAGGATGCCATCCACATAAACCTCGGTGATATCGTAATTCCCGGAAAGGAGCCCCGCGATATAACCATAAAACGCATCAAAGCCGGAAATCCCGTAGGCATCCGCTTCCAAAAGCCTCACGCTGTGGTCGAGGTCATAGGTGAGTTTCGGTTTTTTCTCGACGCAGACGATATTCCCATCCGTTGTTTTAGCGGCGGCGTTTACCATCTCGATCAAAATCTTCGTTTTTCCGCTTCCTTTTTTCCCTACAATCAACTTAATCATATAAACATTCCTTTCCTCTGTGCTGTCGGGCACAGTCATGACAAATTTAGGCGAACAGACTATTTCAGCTTTTCTTCCAGTGCTGCTTTTTGCTCCTCATATCCTGGCTTTCCAAGCAGTGCAAACATGTTTTTCTTATAGCTCTCGACCCCGGGCTGATCAAAGGGATTCACCCCGAGGAGATAACCGGAAATTGCACAGGCTTTCTCGAAGAAATAAACCAGATAGCCGAACTCGTACTCGTTCATTTCAGGCAGTTCCAAAACGATATTCGGAACCCCGCCTTCCGTATGGGCGATGACCGTCCCCTCAAACGCCTTGCGGTTTACCACCGACATATTTTGGTTCGAGAGGAAGTTGAGCCCGTCGAAATTGTTGGGATCGTCCTCAATAAAGAGGTCTTGTTTCGGCTTTTCCACAGAAAGGACCGTCTCGAACATCACGCGGGAGCCGTCCTGAATGAACTGTCCCATCGAATGCAGGTCGGTGGAAAAGGTCACGGCGGAAGGGTACAGCCCCTTTTGATCCTTCCCCTCGCTCTCGCCGAAGAGCTGTTTAAACCACTCCGCCATCATGACGTAATTCGGCTCGTAGCTCACCAAAAGCTCGATCGATTTCCCCTTGCGGTAAAGGATATTTCTGGCCGCCGCATAACGGTAACAGTCATTTTTGGAAAGATCGCAATCGGTAAAAGCACCCATCGCATCGGCGGCGCCCTGCATCATCCGGTCGATATCGCAGCCTGAAACTGCAATCGGCAGAAGGCCGACCGCCGTCAAAACAGAGTAACGCCCGCCGACATCGTCGGCGATGACAAAGGTCTCGTAGCCCTCGGAATCCGCCAGTTCTTTCAGCGTGCCGCGCGCTTTATCGGTCGTGCAGTAAATCCTCCCTTTTGCGCCGTCCTTGCCGTATTTTTTCTCCATCAAGTCGCGGAAAACACGGAAAGCGAGCGCAGGTTCGGTCGTCGTCCCCGACTTGGAGATGACGTTTAAGGAGATTTCCTTCCCTTCGCAGATCGAAAGGATCTCGTTTAAATAAGTCGGGCTGATGTTGTTGCCGGCAAAGTAAATCTCCGGCGTATCTTTTTTCAGATTGTTGTAGAGAGGGGATTTCAGGCACTCGATTGCCGCTCTGGCACCCAGATAGGAGCCTCCGATCCCGATGACGATCAGGACGTCGCTGTCCGACTGGATTTTCGCCGCCGCCTTTTTAATCCGCGCAAATTCCTCGCGGTCATAATTTTTCGGCAGCTCCAGCCAGCCCAGGAAATCGTTCCCCGGCCCGGATTTGCTGTGCAGAAGGGTGTGGGCCGCCTCTACCTGAGGCGCGATTGCAGCAAATTCGTGCTCTGAAACAAAACTGCGGAGATGTTTTTCACTGAAATGAACTGACATTTGTCCTACCTCCAAAAATTTTCTGACTTCCCAGCCATTGCTATATGATTATTTTACTATATTGCGGCGCAAATTACAAGGCGATTTTGTGAACTCTGCAAATTATTTCCTCCCTTTTTTCACGGGAGATGTCACCCTGCCCCAAAGCGCTTTTTAGACGTTTTATTCCCGGTAAAACGCGGGAAAATAAGACGTTTCTCCCGATTTTCAGACGAATTTCCCGCTTGAGGTCAGCAGAGGAGCCTGCGCAGAAGGATCAAAAAGGCGTTCCAAAACGTCATCGCCTCAACATCCTCCGCCGCCAGAACAGCCCGTTCATCCAGCACCTCTCCGCCCAGCGAAATTTTGACGAGCCCGAGCTGCTGCCCGGCGCGAACCGGCGCTTCAACTTCATCCGCCACAGCCGCCTCAATCTTGAGTTCGCCCGACTTTCCTGTCGGGATCAGGACCGCGGTGCTCCCCGAAATCTCAGGGAGCGTTTCGTTTTTCACCCCTCCTGTGATCTTGACAGGATGGATCAAAGACGGTTCCACCTCCGGCACCGCAACGGTAAAATTGTCAAACCCGAAATTCAGAAGGGCCTTTGCGTCCTCGAAACTGTCCTCCGTTTTCTCGATCCCCATCGCAACTGCTACAAATGCCTTCTCCCCTTTTGAGGCGCTGGCACTGATACAGTTCCCCGATTGCTCACTAACCCCGGTCTTCAAGCCGGTGCAGCCGTCGTAAAACCGAACCAGGCGGTTGGTGTTGACGAGCTGGGTCGCCCCGCCCCGTAGGTCGTGCATCCAGATTGTCGCGTATTCGGCCGCCTTTTCATGGCGGAGAAGCTCGCAGGAAAGCAGCGCCATATCGTAAGCGCTGGTCTGGGACTGCGGATGGTACCCAGAGGCATCCAAAAAATTGGTATCATCCATCCCGATCTGCTTGGCTTTCCGGTTCATGAGTGCGACAAACGCCTCTTCACTCCCCGAAATATATTCTGCCAGAGCGACGGCGGCGTCATTTCCCGAACCGATTGAAATGGCGATGAGCAAATCTTCCACCGTCATCTGCTCGCCCGGCGTCAGCCAGATTTCGACGCCGCCCATATTGCAGGCGTTTTCCGAGGCGGTCACCAGGTCACCCAGCCCGATCGTCCCTGCTTCAGCCGCCTCCAGCACGAGAAGGGTTGTCATCATCTTGGCAAGCGAAGCAGGCGGCAGCAGCTTGTGGGCGTCCTTTTCGGCGGCGACCCCGCCAGTCGTCTGCTCCATCACAACATAAGACGGAGCGGAGGTTTCAGGCGGCGTCAGCTCCCCTTGCTGCGCCGCATCAGCCGAAATAGGCTGAATAGGGCCGTCCGATGCCGCAGCGGTCGGAACAGATAAAGTCAACAGAAGGACAGAACAGAGCAACGCCAGATATTTTCTGCATTTCCTTTCAATTCTCATATTTTTCATGCGAAACCACCTCGATCCAGCGCTGCACACACAGCCGTAAAAAGCAATCATGTCCGGCGCCGCCCCTTTCTTGATATTTCTACGCCAGTACCTCTTTCCAGCGATTCTTCAGTGCTATATTTATTCTGAAGGTCGGGATAAAAGACCTTTTCCCCTAATCTGGGCAGAAAAAGGGAGCCGGCTTTTGAAACAAGATACCGCCTCATCCGAATGGGGAGGGAGCTAAGATGGCAATCCGCAATGAAATAAGGCAATTTAAAAACAGCGCCCGGCAAAAATCGGGCGCTGTAAACAGCTTAATATTGGTCGTACCAATGCACCATCGGAAGGCCCTGAACCGGGACTTTGAAGGACGGAATATTGGTTGCGCGGAGAGAACCGACATAAACTGTGTCGCGGTTCGGGCCGCCGAAACAGACACTCGCGATCCACGGCGCGATTCCCTGCCCTGTCGCAAACAAGATTTCGTTGGTCACACGGCTCTCATAAAACGCGTCATCCAAAGCCTTGACCTTCTCCGGGTCGCCGCCGTCGTAGAGGATCTTATAGTCGCCGTCTGGGTCGATTACCCAGATTTTATCCGAGTAAACCATCGTCCCCCAAAGATTTCCGTAAGCGTCAAACGCAATGCCGTCCGGAAACGCGCCGGTACCCATCTGGTTCGGGCTGTAGGTTTCACGGTTGTGAAGGTCGCCGTTTTCATCCACTCTCCAACGGAGGATATGCCCCCCGTTGACGCCGGTCGTCTCTACCGCATAGAGGTACTCCTCCTTTGCATCAAAACGGACCTCATTGGTGAAGTGGAGATGGTCCGCGACAATATGCGCCCCGCGGTGGTCGTAGCGGATGATATAGCCGTCGTCGAGATCCGGTACAAGGGCCGGGAGCCAGCTTTTGAGCTTGGTTGTCACTGTGATCCAGATCCGGTCCTTAGAGTCGCGCAGAACAAAATTGACCTTGCCGATCGGGCTGCCGTCGACCGTGTCAAAGAGCACCTTGGTCTCGCCGGTGTGACGGTTCATCAGCTCCAGGCAGTCGGTGCCGAAATTGGAGATCAGGATATCGCCGCTGCGGTCAAACGCAAGGCCGTTCGGAAGGGTGCCCTCAAAGAAACGGTTGACATCTCCCTTGTTGATGTCCCCCTCATCAGTCCGCTTCTGGGTGATGATATCCTGCTTTCCGTCGGGGTGGATGTGCATGACGCCGCCCCGGGCATCCGCCGCCCAAAGGCTGCCGTCCCGCTCTGCGAGGATACACTCAGGGCGCTGGAGCCCTTCGCCGACATATGTAATCTCCTCGGGGTTGATCTCGAAGCCATAGAGAGGATTGCTGGTTTTCATTTGAAAGTACCTCCTATATGAATTATTTTTTAGTGATGGACAGCCAAAAAGCCGCCCGTGGTTCATCTTTGACCGGATACAGAGCACTTTGTTTCCCTATACTTTCAATTAAAGACATTATATTCCGCCTGCTGGTGATTGTCAAGGAAAATCAGTCTCTCAAGCCTTTCTAAAACCACATTTTTGCGGGGCAATCACCTTTATATAAAGCAAAACAATCAGAGTACCGCTGGCGTCCATAACCAGGCAAGTCAATCGCGATCGATAAGCAACACTAAAAGCGGCTTGTATCCCACGGGGCACGCCGCAGAACTGCAACCCAAAAATAGATAAAAGATGGTACCCTCGGTTGACAAGGGCAGACGCGGTTTTGCAGGACGGTGCGGAATGCTTCTGCAGTCAATCGCGATCCGCAAGCAGTGCAAGACTTGCAGGTCCTCAGCCCGCGCGGTACATTGTACTGGTATTATCGCAGGTCTATTACTCAAAGACCGAAAAAACGCTGGTGTGCGTATTGTCCGCCGGGGACGCCCGGCAAACTTCTTCGAACCCCAGCGCTTCAGAAAGGACGGGATGGCAAGGCCGCAGGCGGCGTGCCTCCGCTGTCAGTCGCGATTCACAGGCAGTACCAAACCGATCAGTTCGTAACCCGCGAGACACATAGTTTGTACAAAGTACCTCGCAGGACTGAAACTCAAAAACAGGCAAAACGCAGGTGTGCGAAATTGCCCTGCCTGGGCACAGGCCGCCTCGCAGGATAACACCGGGGCCGCCCAGCACGGACGCCGAAAATTTTTAAGTGGTAATAGAGCCTTCTCCCCTCTGCAGAGCAATCGTACCGGTTCGCACAACCTCTTTGATGCCGTAAGGCTTGAGCAAATCCAGCATAGTCTGGAGCCGTTCCGCCGTGTCGGCGATCTCCACCGTCATGGCCGACGTCGTGATATCCGAAATTTTAGCGCCCATAATTTTGGCGATGTCCATGATGTCGCCCCGGGTGTTCGACTCAGCCGAAACCTTGATCAGCATCAGCTCCCGGCTGATGATCTCGTCCTGCGGGAGTGTTCTGAGCTTGATGACGTCGATCAATTTATTGAGCTGTTTTTCCACCTGCTCCAGCATGTAATCATCCCCGTCCACCACAATGGTGATACGGGAAACCGAGCTGTCGTCCGTCACCCCGACGGCGAGGCTGTCGATGTTGAACCCCCTGCGGGAAAAAAGCCCCGAAACGCGGGAGAGAACGCCCGCGTGGTTCTCCACCAAAATTGATACCGTTTGTTTCATAACTCTAAACTCCTGATCCGGCAAACGCCCAAATTTGACTGCTATAGGGAAGCCTCCTCCGGGTCGACGAGACATTCCAGCAGGAACGGGCCCTCTGTGCGGAGCATCTGCTCAATCGCCGTTTCCTCTTCCTCCGGACGGTTCACCGATCCGGACGGGATTCCATAGGCGGCGGCGAGCTTTCCAAAATCCGGGCTTCCGTCCAAAAAAACCGCCGTATAGTTCCCGGCATAGCTGTTTTTCTGGAGCTCCCGCACCATCCCCAGACGATTGTTTTTCATGACGACTATTTTGATATCCAGCTTTTCCTGGCAGATGGTTGCAAGCTCCATCATCACCATCTGAAACGCACCGTCTCCACAGGTGACGACGACCTGCTGCTCAGGGGAGGCAAGCTTTGCCCCCACGGCGGCGGGAAGCGAGTAACCCATCGTCCCCATCCCGCCCGATGTGAGAAACCGCCCCTCCCGCAGAAGGCAGTTTGCGGCGGACCAGATTTGATTCTGGCCGACATCAGCGACAAAAATTGTGTCGGGCCTCAGGTGTTTGGACAGGGTGGCAATGAACTTTTTCGGATCGATCCGGTCGGACGCCTGCCTATAAACCGCCGCTGTGCGGTATTCCCGCAGATGCTCCAGCCACCGGGTGTGCTCCATCGGCTCCGCCTTTTCCAAAAGCTGCCCAAGGACGATTTTGGCATCCCCGACAATCGGGATTTGAACCTCCACATTTTTCCCGATTTCCGCCGGGTCGACGTCGATATGGATGATCTTTGTCCGCTTTTCCAGCACGCCGGGGGTGGCTACTGCCCGGTCGCCCACCCGCGCGCCGATCAAGATCAGCAGGTCGGCCTCCTGCACCGCCACGTTGGCGGAACGCTGCCCATTCATCCCCAGCATCCCGAAGTTGAGCGGATGCTCTGTTTGAACCGCGCCGAGCCCCATCATCGTGGTGACGACCGGGATTTGAAAATACTCCGCAAAACGGCAAAGCTCCTTCTCCGCGTGACAGGAAAAGATCCCGCCGCCGGCACAGACGAGCGGCTTCTGCGCCACCTTGAGTGCGGCTAACATCCTCTTGATCTGACCCTGGTGGCCAGTCAGCGTCGGTTTGTAGCTGCGGATGGATGCCTCAAAGGAGTAATCAAACTTTATTTTCACCCGCTGGACGTCCACCGGAATGTCGATCAAAACGGGGCCGGGACGGCCGGTAGAAGCAATATAGAACGCTTCCTTCATCACCCTTGCGATGCTCTCCGGCTCTTTGACAAGATAGCTGTGCTTTACAAACGGCTCGGCTGCGCCGGTGATATCCGCTTCCTGGAAGACATCCCGCCCGAGCAGCTCTGTGGAAACCTGGCCGGTGATGATCACCATCGGGATCGAGTCCGCATAAGCGGTGGCAATTCCGGTGATCAGGTTGAGGGCGCCGGGGCCGGACGTCGCCATACAGACGCCGGGTGCCCCGGAAATACGGGCGTATCCGCTGGCCGCGTGCGCCGCGTTTTGCTCTTCCCGCACCAGGACATGGTGGATGGAGGAGGAGGACAGGGCATCATAAACCGGGCAGATTGCGGCGCCGGGATATCCAAACAGGACTGATACTCCCTCCGCCTCCAAGCAGCGGACAACCGCCTGCGCAACCGTGATCATTGTAACCCCCTCTTTCCCCGTTGATCTTTCTGATTACAAAAAAGGAACCGGAAATTTTCCCGCTCCGACAGCAAAATACACGATATAACCCTATATTTCCAAGTGCATTCCACATATTATTTTTCATTATAGCTTTCACGCAATAAAGTAGTCAAGATGCTAAATCAACAATTTTTCCGGCCAATTCCCCTCCGCTTTTTACGCGCTGCCCGAATTGCTTTTTTCCCGGAAACGCAGTAAAATAAAGAAGAAAACAATCGCAGGATTTTCTTTTTTCTTTTCTAATCAAACAGATGAAGCCTTGAAGCATTCTATTTATATATAACACGCAATGTCTTCACCTTCAAAACGGGAGGCCGCTGCATTCCGCTGCCAGGTTGTTTTTTCATCAGCGGCCTCGGGGGTGTGCGCGCCCTTGTCAAGTGGGGGCAGCGGCGAGGTGCAGCTTGCCTGAGTGATAAGGAGGGCATATGAAACTGAAACAAATTGCATCGATGGCGCTTGTCATTGCCTCCCTTCTCTTTTTGCCGGCCTGTCAATCCGCGGAGATCCCTCAGGAGAGCGGTTATCAGCCCATCACCGTCTTGGGCGTCAGTTTTACAGAACCGCCCGAAAGGGTGGCTTCTCTCTCCCCGTCCACGACGGAGATGATCCTGCAGTTCGGGTTGGAAGATAGGCTGATTGCCCGGACAGACGGCTGTATGCTGCCGGACGGGATCGAAGTGCCCTCGATCGGCGACGGTTCCGATCCGGATTTTGACAGAATCCTCGCTTCCCGGCCGAGTTTGGTGATCTCGCAAAACTCCTTTTCTAAAACGACTTTGGACAAACTCAACCAGGCGGGAGTCAAGGCGCTTGTGATCCCGCCGGCGGATGATCTGCGGGAACTGCAAAGCTATTACATTGCCTTGGCGACCGTGTTTTTCGGCAGCGAAGAGGGCGCCTCCAAGGCAAAGAACGCGATGCGGCCGCTCGTTCTGGCCTCTAACGCCATCCGCATCGCTTTGGCAGACAGTGAAACCATCTCGTTCGTTTATTTCCTCAAACCAGGTGCCTCCGCCGCTACAGCCGACACCTTTATCGGAAATTTTTTCAGCTGTCTCGGGAAAAACGCAGCACAGGGGAGCGGATATCAGATAGATTTCGCCCAGGCGCAGGAAACCGACCCCTCTTATCTGTTTCTTTCCAGGCCTTATGCGCTCGAAAACCTGATGGCCGATCCCGGATGGGCCGGCTTCTCCGCTGTCCAAAACGGCAACGTTTTAAGCTTCGATGCCTCCTTGTTTGAGCGGAGGAATCTCCTTTCCCTGGCAGATGTTTTGCTGGAAACCGCTAAAACCATCTATCCCGAACGGGCGGAAGAAATCGAGGCCGTTCTTATCAGGCTGGAGGCAGAGGCGGTCCTTTCAGAGATCGCCGGCTAGCGAGCGGGCTGGGAAAGAGGTGTATGGTAGCATGTCCTTGTCGGTTTATTATACAAATGCTAATCTACCATATTAACGTCAATAGCCTCCCTGGCGGATAGAAAAAACAGGAAGACGCTTCTATGCGTCTTCCTGTTTTTTCAGTTTCTCATGACGCGGTCAGGCTCATAACGGTTGACAAAAGTGAGGGTGATCACCGTCGGAATCACAATAGACAGCAGAGACGTTCCCCCGATCATCAGCAAAAGCTTTCCGTCAAACGAAATCATTTCTTCCCCAAATACCAGGAGGTTGGTCACCAGCGCCAGCACGCCAGCAAAGAGCAGCCCCAAAACGGCTGTCTTCAGCACCTGCGCCGCCGATTCCAGGTAAACCAGTTTCCGGATCTCCCTCCGGGTAATTCCGTTCGCCTTCAGGATGGAAAACTCAAACTTCCGCCCTTCGACGTGGTTCATATAGATCACTGCCATCAGCAGGAAAATGATCGCCAGGATGACAGCCGACACCATAAAGGTCATCTCCCGGATCGACTGGATGCTCGCGTTCATGCTCTCAAAATCCTGGAACCGGTTGTAAACGATAAAATCCTGGTTCATCCGGGAGAGCTTCTCCTTGGCGGAGCTGACCGCATGGTAATTCGCCGCATTCATGATGCAGGCGCTCGGCATCCACTTCGCCTCCCCTTCCTCCAGCTTAGGCGGCTTCTGCCGTTCCAGAAGCGCTTTCATCTGTTCATAGGGAAGATAGATCACGTTGTCCGAACTCTGTGTATAGCTGTTTTTGACCTGCTTTTCGAGAATTCCCCGCACCTTCCCGCCGATCGAATCGAGTACACAGACGTCGATATCCCCTTTGACAGTGCTCTTTCCATCCTCGGACGGGAATTCCATCCCTTTCAGTTTGACCGGAACCAGCGCATCGGCGGAAACGGAGACTCCTTCCGGGGATTCGACCCCCAGAAGCTCTGCCATCGAGGCAGAGAGATAAATGCCGTCTTCGGCCGTCTCATCCAGCGCTTCGGATTTCAAATCCATCAGCTGGTCGGGGAAATATGGGACAACCGCGTAATTGTATTCCTTCTTCTCCGGGCCAAACGCCGTTTCCTCCCGGCTCCCATCCGGGCGGGTCACCGTGACTGTCCGGACTTCTTCCTCTGTCTGGCCCTCCGCATAAAGGGAAGAGACGAATTCAAAGTAGGGGTAAATCCCTTCCAGCTCGGACACCCTTCCAAAATTTTCGAGCTCCTGCTCTGTAAAAGCGATGTCCAGCGGGAGGGAACAAACCTCTCCCTTTTCCCTTCCCGGCGCGGTGGCGTTGACCACCCAGATTTCCCGGTTTGAAATTTTGTTCATCAGGTCATCCTGCGCACTGGTGAAGTTTTCACCGAACCCGGCGCAGAGGGCAGAAAAAGAGATTGCTGCGGCGCAGACCGCGGTCATAGCCTTTTTGCGAAACTTGGCCCGCCGGTTCGCACGGTGGATATACCGCAGGTAAAACCCGGTTTTCAGTCTGCGCCGTCCTCTTTTTTTGAGGCGCTTTCCTCCGCAGACGGCTCTTTTCCGTCATCCTCTTTTGTCAGGATGATCTTCTTCTCTTCGATGCTGTAGACCAGATCCGCCTGCCCGTAAATGACCGGGTCGTGGGTCGCAATCGCCACCATCTTCCCCCGCTCGTAAGCGATCCGGCGGAAGAGTTCCATCACCCGCTCGGTATTCGCCGCATCCAGCGCCGAGGTCGGCTCATCCGCGATGATCAGGTCAGGGTTCTTCGCCAGCGCGCAAGCAACCGCCAGCCGCTGCTGTTCCCCGCCCGACAGCTGCTTGGGGTAATCGCCCAGCTTTTCCGGCATCCCCACCAGCTCGATCAGCGATGCGAGCGTTTCATTGTCCGACGCCTCCCCCGAAAGGGTTGCGGCCAGCCGAAGGTTCTCCCGCACTGTCAGGCCGTCGATCAGGTTGTTGTCCTGAAAGATATAGCCGATCCTCGTTTTGCGGATTTCTCCTTTGGCTTCGTCGTTTGTGACGTCGATCTTTTCCCCGTCAAAAAGGTACTCATAGTCCTTGTTTGACGAAATCAACCCCAAACAGTAGAGCAGTGTTGTCTTCCCGCTCCCCGACGGCCCGGTGATCGCCGTAAGCTTCCCGGCAGGGATTTGAATCTCCCCGTCCTCGATCACGGGTTCTTTAAACTTGATGTTCACATGGTTGAGCTGAATCATTCTGAGCTTCCTCCTTTTGCTTTACTTTATTTCAGGTATCTTCCAGCATAAGACGGATTCACTCGGAAGTTCTGGGAGCTTGAAGTTCCGATCCCCCTTTACACATCTTGCAATCTCGAAGACAAACGAATCGTCTGCTGCAGGGATATAGCCATAAAGAATCGCCCGACACGAGTGCAAATCCTCTGAGGTTTCAAAAACAAACGCAGCCGACGCTTCTTCACTGGACATTTCCGCACTGTAAACGGGATCACTAGAATACGCCGTCCCTCCACCGCTCCGCTGAGGATACGAGTTTAAATAACACATAAATGAAAGGTCAGAAAGGAAGTATTCAGAACCATTCTCCAGCAAAATATCAGCCGTACATTTCACCCAGCGCATCTCCTCTTCTGAAAATCGCGCCTCAATCCGCTCCGCATCGGTGCGGACAGCCGCCTCTTTCCGCACTGCCTCC
>JAAWBP010000116.1 GCA_022792755.1 Oscillospiraceae bacterium
CAGCTCGGTGACATAGTCCTCCTGGTTGACGTCCACCCGGATGATCCCCTCGTCCCGCTTGCGGTAGAAGCCGAAAAGCGCTGCGACGATCGACGGGTCGCGGATGGTGCCGTCGGGGTAGACGATCCCGTGCGCACGGTTCCAGGAGTCCACGCCGATCATCAGCTCAAACAAGTACCAGCCGATTCCGTACTCGTTGGCGGTTTCGATCGTCATATCATAAGGATTGCCGCGGCAGAGGCAGGCCGTCTCGTTGTTGACGATCGGCTTGTTGTATTTTTTGCCGAGCGCGACGGCACGGTCGTAGATGTTCCGCATCCGTCCCCGGGTGGCGGAATAATCGTGGAAGACGATGACGTCGACCAGATCGGCGGTGCCGGAGGGCTCCGTCTCAAAGATAAAGATATTGCCTACGCCGAGATCGTGATCCGGGTCTTTCGCTTTAACGTATTTGCAGAAATGGCGGACAATCTCCCACGTCTTCTCCTGCTTCTCGCGGAGGTCTTTCATATCGGGGCGTTCGCTGAAGGTTTCAAGGTATTCCGGCTCGTCGTCGTACCAGGTGACGAAGTCGTCGGTATAGCCTGGCTCGTTGGCAATATCCCAGAACAGGAGGCCGGGCTCGTTCCCGATGGCGGCAAACAGATCGTCAAAATACCGCTCGCCGATCGCCCAGCTCGATTTATCCTGGATCGTCTTAGTCAGCGGGGGCAGACCAGGGCCGTCATGGTGCTTGTATTCGAAATCTTCCTCAAGGAACCGGAACCCCATAAAAAGGATCGGGTTGGTGGAAATCCCGTGCTTCCAGGCGGTCTGGACGAAATCCTTGACATTGGCAAGGAACTTCTCCCCGCCAGCCGCATAGAAGGGGTAGGTCAGGAAGATGCGGGCGCTGTTGAGCCCCAGCTTCTCCGCGTAGCCCATCTCCCGGTCTACAGTCTCATGGTCGTAACGCGCCCAGAAATCGGCGTCGTTCGCGGCATAGCTGGCGGTGTAGTTGAACCCGCGCAGCTTGGAATAGTCCACTGCTTTTTTCATCGCTTCATTCTCCTTGTCGTATTTTAAAAGTTTTACTGCTTCCGTTTGATTGGAAAATAGATGGAGTAATAGTCATAACCGATCCGGTTGACCGGGTAAAACCGGATTCCGCGATCCTGCCCGACCGTGTGGAAGGTCTGCTTCCAGTTCCCCCACTCCCGCTCGTTGTCCGGCTCCAAAAGCGTTTCGAGCGGCTGGTCTTTATCCGCATAAAGGATGCGCTCCTCCTCGCAAAGCCCCGCCAGCACGACCGGGCCGTTGAGGAATGCCACCTTGCTCTCATCCCCGGGCAGAGGACAGACCCTGATTCCCTTCTGGAATTCGACGTAAAGGGTGTCGTCGTTCCAAACACGGGTGAGCTCCAGGTACCCCGTGCCGTTGTCGGCAAAGGGGATTTCCTCCCCGTTGAGGCGGAGATACGGCGCTTCCATCACCCAGGACGGGACCCGGAGCTTGAGGGTGAAGGAGACAGGCGCGCCGGTCTTTACGCTGAGATGAACCGCCATTTTATTCGGATCGTGGTCGTAAACCTGCGCGCGTCCGGTCAGCTTCTGGGCGCCGAGGAGGGTCGACGAAGTGAGGTTCGTCCCCGAAAGATTGTCCCCGCGCTGTTCAACCGTATAGGAAACACCGCCGATTTCCCCTGTCACTGCCGAGTCGAAATACTGGCAGACCGCTACGGCATCGTCCGTCTGATAATAGAGACCGCTCGTAAAGGCGGCGTTCGCCTGCACCAGCGTGCCGTGGCAGCAGAAGAAATCCTCTGTTTCGCTGGCCCAGAATTTCTGTGCCCCGCCCTTCATCGGGAGGAAATAGGTCAGCAGGCCCTTCCGCGGGTAATCGTATTTCTTGGCGTTGGTGTGGTCGGCGCGGCCATCCCAATAGGTCTGCGCCATCACCCCGTTATAGAGGTTCTTTTCCCAGTAATCGGCGTAAACGGCATCCCCCGTCCACCGCAGCAGGAATTCCGCGAGCCGCATCATGTTGTAAACGACGCAGTGCTCCTGATTTTTCTCGCCGAGGCGCAGGTTCATCTCATGCTTCGGCGTCCAGATTTCGCCGCAGGTCTGCCCGCCCGTCGCGTAGGTTCCCCGCTTTGTCACCGCAAAATCCCAGTAAGCCTTTACGATGTCGAACCACTTCTGCTCTCCGGTCACTTCAAACGCCCGCGCCGCGCCGAGAACCTCCGGGATGGTCGTATTGGCGTGCATATTGGTTAAAACGTCTTCCCCGCGCAGAAGCGCATCGAAAAGGCGGCCGCGGTAGTATTTGTCCATCAGGGCGCGGTGCTCCGGCTTTTGGGTGACGGCGTAAAGCTGCGCCCAAACCTCCAGCATGCCGCCCGTCTCCACATCGAGGATATCGTCGAACTTCTCGCGGTCAAACTGCATGCTCCACTTGTAAAACCAGTTTGAAAAATTGTCCGCGATCTCCAACGCGAGCGCGCTTCCGGTGTATTCATAATAATCCATCAGGCCCATCAGGATTTTGTGGACGTTGTACTGGGGCGACCAGATGCTCTTCCCCTCCGCGATCCAGTGGAGGTACTTTTCGGGGATGCCGGCCACCCATTCGCCGCCGTTCATCTCCTGGCATTCCCTGAGGCATTCTATAATTTTGTCCGCCTTGGCCTTGATCTCCAGGTCGCCGGTGGCGGCGTAGTGCATCCCCGCGGCGGACAGCCAGTGCCCGAGGAAATGGCCCCGCATCTGGCAGTAGGGGGTCTCCCATCCGCCGTGCCGGTCGGCGATATAGTCGTTGTTGAACATCAGGTTCAACCCCGCTTCATGGACAAAATTCTGCAAAAGATTGTCGGATTTTAGGCTCATCATATAGCCGTAATTTTCATTCCTCCGGCGGAGCAGCTCTGTATCCGTAACCGTTACCTTCTGAGGCTGGAAGGGCTTGAAAACCATCTCCATTGTAACATTCCTCCTGTTTTCAGTGGGGGATATCCCCGTTATGGGCCGCGGCAAAGGAAATCCACCCCTAAGCCGGCCCGCCGCAAAACCGCCTGCGGCCGCATTTTGCTGTTTACTATTATAGCGGAGACATGGTATAATCACTATGATGAAAAGTACGAAAAACATGGGAAATTTTCAGGTGAGGAGCAGGATCCACCATGCACAGCGTCCACTTAAAACTCAACGAGCTCCCGCTTCTGAGCAGTGCGGGCTCGGTCACGGCGGAGAGCGATTTTATCCACCAGGACCGGGTGATGAAAGAGCATGTCCTGATCTACCTTTACCGCGGCGAGATGGAGATCATCGAGGATGGAGAAATCCACCTGCTGCGCAGCGGGGAATGCCTCTTCCTGAAGGCCGGCGTCCACCACTGGGGAAAGCGGGTGATCGCCGCGGGCACCTCTTGGTTTTACGTGCATTTCTCCGCTTCCGACGACCTGAGCGGGTACCGGAAATACGACGACTACGCGGCAGTGCTCAAGCGCCAGAACTTCGAAGAGGAGGATTTCCGGTATTACCTCACCCTGCCGAAGCAGGCCCGCCTCCCCTCCCGCAGCAGGATCGACCGGCGGATTCAAGACCTGCTCGCCCTCTACGACTCCTCGGAGCCGATCCGGATCGCCCACATCAACGCCGCCCTATACGAGCTGCTGGCCGATATCTACCAGGCCGCGACCGAGGGGCGGCGGGCCGACAAAGCGGATATGACCGTCCGCAAGCTGATCGCCTTTCTGGAGCAGCACAACACCGGCACGGTCTCCTCGGAGGAAATCGCCGCCCAGATGCGGCTGAGCTATAAGTACCTCTGCACCGTTTTCAGGAGCAAAACCGGGCTCTCGATTAACCAGTACCACACCCACCTGCGGATCAACGAGGCCGCCCGGCTTCTGCGGGAAACCTCGCTCAATATCTCAGAGGTGAGCTACGCGGTGGGGTACCGCGACCCACTCTACTTCAGCGGCGTTTTCAAGCGGATCATGGGGGAACCGCCCTCCGAATACCTGCGGCAGACCTTCCAGGGCGCGGATTGAGCGAACGGCATTTGGTCAAACTTTTTGAGCTGTTTTAAAAGCTGATTACGACAGGAGGGGGGAGAAACGTGATCCATTCATTTTTACAGTGAAATGGATCCATTTGCTGATTCTTCACCGAATCAGCCTGCCTTACGGCTAATCAAAGAGGGGCGCTCTGGAATCAGAACGCCCCTCTTCATTCGCTTTTCTCCCCGCGGTACAGTTCCAGGGTGCGCTCCGTCACGTCCTCCCAGCCGTATTTTTTGCAGATCAAGTCGGCTGCTCCCCTTCGGTACCCTTCAACCGATTCCCTTTCATCGCAGAGCTGCTGCAGCTTACGGCGCAGGTCTTCCACATCGCCCTGTTTAAAGGCCGCCGCCTGCCCCTCCGTCACTTCGGTGCACTCCGGGATATCGGACACGACGCAGCAATTCCCATAGCTCATCGCCTCCAGCAGGGTGAGCGGCATCCCCTCCAGGTCGCTGGGCAGGCAGCAGAGATAGGCGCTGCTGTAGAGCTCCTCCAAAAGAGCCCCCTGGACAAAGCCGGTGAAGAGGATCCTGTCATCCCCTTCCGCTTCGGCACGGAGCTGCTGGGCGAAGGTCGCCGCATCCGACTCCCCGCCCGCGATGACCAGCTTTTTATCTGTACGCAGGCCCTTGAACGCGCGGATCAGGTACTGAATTCCCTTTTCCGGGACGAGCCTCCCCACAAATAAAAGGTAGCCGTCCTTTTCCAAACCCAGGCTGCGGATTTTGTCAGCGGGGCGGATTTCCGGCCGCTCCGCCCCGTTGGGGATCAGCGTTGTCTCCCGGGCGTAGGTATCCCGAAAATACCGCTGAGCCTCCCTGCTCAGGACGATGATTTCATCGGCAAACCGCACGGCGTTTTTTTCTCCCGCCATAATATAACTGCGGGCAAAGCGGCCCCATTTCGCCCGCCTGTGGTCCAGCCCGTGGATCGTGACGACAACCCGCTTTCCGGTGATTTTGGGCAGCCAGCAGACAAAGGCCGGGCCTTCCGCATGGAAATGCACAACGTCATACCGGCCGAAGGCCGCGCGGAAGGCACCGCTCAGGCTGGCGGTTGCCGCAGCGATTCCCTTCACGTTGAGGGCCGGGGCGATTTTGAGCCGGATGCCCCGGTACTCCTTCTGCTTTTTGCCGCCGTCGAATTCCTTCCCGCTGACATGGTGCCCGCTGCGGTTATAGCAGGTGACCTTGTGCCCCCGCTCCGCCATACGCGCCGACAGCTCTTCCACCACGACCTCGATCCCGCCCTCGCGGGACGGGATCCGCTTGTGCCCGAGCATCGCAATTCTCAATCCCTCACCCCCTGTCCCATACTGAGAACCAGCTACAGCGCCCCTCTCCTGCGGAAGACGACGCCGATTGTTTTAAAGAGGATTTTAATGTCCAGCCCGAGATTCCACTCGTCGATATACTTGGTGTCCATCCGGACGACCTCCTCAAAATCGGTGATCTTGCTCCTGCCGCTGACCTGCCACAGCCCGGTGATCCCCGGCCGGAAGGCGAGCCGGACGCGGTGGTGGAAATCGTACCGTTCCCACTCGTCCACAGTGGGCGGACGGGTTCCAACAAGGCTCATCTCCCCCCGGAGGACGTTGATCACCTGCGGGAATTCGTCCAGGCTCGTTTTCCGCAGGAAGGTGCCGATCCCCCCTTTGACGCTCCCGTCCGGCCGCCGCTTCAGCCCGATGATCCGAGGGTCGTCCTCCAGCTTAAACATCCTGTCCCCATCGATCCGGTTCTGATCCATCAGCTCCTTTTTCCGCTTTTCCGCATCGGGAACCATCGTGCGGAACTTATAGAGCTTGAACTTTTTCCCGTTCCTTCCCACCCGCTCCTGCGCGAAAAAGACCGGCCCTGGGGAACTGATATAGATGGGGAGTGCAAAGCAGGCCCATAAAACCGCCGTGACAAGGCAGCCGATCAAGCCGCCGGCGATGTCCATCAGCCGTTTCAGGCTCAGCTGCAGCGGGGTTGCGCGGGTGACGCCGGTGGTCAAAACCATGTAGTTCCCCATCCGCTCGATCTGCTGGATGTTCTCGCCGATGTTCCCGGCTTCCGTGATGGTGATATGTACCGCGATTTTGATCCGCTTGAGCTGCTCGACCAGCTCCTTCGGGTAATCCTCCCCGAGGCTGGTGACGATCAGAACCTCATCCACCCATTCCCTCCGGATATAGTCCAGCAGACCCCCGTAATTCGCCACCACG
>JAAWBP010000117.1 GCA_022792755.1 Oscillospiraceae bacterium
CTTCTGCCGCGCTCGAAATGGCTTTGGAGGAAACCGGCCGGCGAATGGATACGGCCTCGTCGGCTTTGGGACAGGGCAGAGAAGAGCTGGAACGGCAGGAAAAGCTCCTTCAGGAGCAGGAGGAAGCGGGGGAGCGTCAATTCGCGGAGGCCAAGGCCGAGCTCGATCAAGCGCAGCGGGATTTGATCCAGGCGGAAAGGGATTACGACGCCGGCAAGGAAGAGTCGGACAAAAAGCTCGCGGATGCCCGGAAGGAAATCGAAGCGGGGGAGAAAGAGCTGGAAAAGCTCTCTTCCCCCAAGGTCTACCTGTTTGACCGCGACGACAATGTCGGTTATTCGAACTTTGAAAGCGATTCCGACAAGGTCGATGCAATCGCGCAGATTTTTCCGGTTTTCTTTATCTTCGTGGCGGCGCTGATCTGTCTGACGACGATGACCCGCATGGTCGAGGAGCAGAGAACCGGGATCGGCACCCTCAAAGCGCTTGGATATGGAAAGACCGCGATCGCGATGAAGTACTTGGCTTATGCCCTGATTGCCAGTCTCGTTGGGAGTGTTTTGGGGCTTCTGGCCGGCTTCCAGGTCTTCCCTCACGTGATTTTCAACGCCTACCGGATCTTGTATTACCTCCCGGCATTGGCAGCCCCCTTTCGCTGGGATTATGCGCTTTGGTGTACGGCCGCGGCGGTTCTCTGCACCGGGGCGGCGACCTTGACCGCCTGCTATACCGAGCTGTCCGCCCATCCTTCCCAGCTGATGCGGCCCAAATCGCCGAAGAATGGGAAACGGGTTCTGCTGGAGCGGGTCGGCTGGCTCTGGAAGCGGATTGGATTTATCCACAAAGTGTCGATCCGCAACTTTTTCCGTTACAAGAGGCGGGTGATTCTGACTGTGACCGGAATCGCCGGCTGTACAGCGCTGATGCTCGCCGGATTCGGGATAAAGGACTCGATTTCCACTATCGTCTCTAAACAGTATCAGGAGATTTTTCTTTACGACGCGATGACGGTTTACGACAGCGACGCCGGTGAGGAGGAGCTCGCTGCGCTCAGGCAGACGCTTTCCTCCCATCCGGATCTGGAGGGGGCCCTCTATGTTCAAGAGTCCTCGGTCGATGCTGCGGCTCAGGAAGGCGGAAAAACGGTTGACAGCTACCTTTTCATCCCCTTTGAGGGCGGTTCTTTGAGGGATTATATCAAACTTAGCCCACGTGGTTTGGACGAAGAGCTGACGCTGGAACAAGGCGGCGTCATCATCACCGAAAAGCTATCCACTCTGCTCGGGATTGGAGTCGGGGATTCGATCCGGCTGAAGGATACAGACGGAGCGGCGGCTGAGGCAAGAGTCGCCGGGATCACCGAAAATTATCTGTCCCATTTTGTCTATATGCTGCCTGAAACCTATCGGGAACTTTTTGGGGAAGAGCCGGTTTCCAATACTGCAATCATGAACCTGAACACCGAAGATGCCACACGGCTGGACGCCCTTTCGGCTGAATTACTCGAAAACGATGCGGTTTTTCAGATCAGCTATTCCAAGGATGATGGGCAGACGTTTGCCGATATGGTCGAAAGCTTAGACGCCATTGTCCTGGTTTTGATCCTTTCGGCCGGCGCCCTGGCTCTGGTGGTTTTGTATAACCTGACGAATATCAACGTCAATGAGCGGATCAGGGAGCTCGCTACCTTGAAGGTGCTGGGCTTTTATGACAAAGAGGTTTCCTCTTATATTAATCGGGAGAATATTGCTTCTTCTATTTTGGGCGTGCTGGTCGGCTTGGTACTGGGGGTGTTCTTCCACCGCTTTGTCGTTGCGACGGCTGAAGTGGAGATCGTAATGTTCAGCAGGGATATTTTCCCGTTGAGCTATCTGCTTGCCGCGTTTTTGACTATGGCCTTTACTTGGCTCGTCAATTTCCTGCTCCATTTCCGGCTGAAAAAGATCAATATGGTGGAATCCCTCAAGTCGGTCGAATAGGTGAAGCGATCAGGTTCAACGCGTTTTTAGCGGAAGCTTTAAAACGTCCGATCTGCCGTGCTGTTTTGCCATGTGGCAGGTGAAATTTCTGGAGAGAGCGGTATACCGCTTGACAGTGGTGAAAAAGCGTGCTATACTTTCAGTGTTCTATAAAGTAAATACGCAGAAGAGGATTAGTAGCGTTTTCTGAGCCTTTAGAGAGCTGTTGGCAGGTGTAAAACAGCGGCAGGGAAGGTGTGAACTCGCCTCGGAGTAGCTCGCTGAATGAAGTAGGTGGAGCCGGAGCCTGACCGTTACAGCAGGAGGATATAAGGCTTTATTGAGTCCGTATCTGTTTTAAGTGCACGCGTTTGTTCGGCGCGTGAAGTAGAGTGGTACCGCGGAAGTTTGAACTCCCGTCTCTGTGAGAGATGGGAGTTTTTTATTTTTCCTCCACTGCGGTTCCGAAACAGACATACAGATGAAAAGCCATAAACAATCCAATCACGAAGAAAGAAAAGGTGGATGATTATGGAAAACTGCAGCAAGTATGCCAGAGGGTATTTCATGCCCCCAAAAATGGAGTTCAAATGGGCGAAAAAGGAGTATGTCGACCATCCGCCCATCTGGTGCAGCGTCGACCTCCGGGACGGTAACCAGTCGCTGATCGTGCCGATGAATCTCGAGGAAAAGATAGAGTTTTTTAAGTTCTTGGTGAAACTTGGCTTTAAAGAAATCGAGGTCGGATTTCCGGCAGCCTCCGAAACGGAATACACCTTCCTGCGCACCCTGATCGAGCAGGATTTGATCCCGGAAGACGTGACAGTTCAGGTGCTGACCCAGTCGAGGGAGCATATCATCAAAAAGACGTTTGAAGCGCTCCAGGGTGCGAAAAATGCAGTGGTGCATCTCTACAACTCCACTTCAGTTGCACAGAGGGAACAGGTGTTCCGCAAGTCGAAAGAAGAGGTTATCGAGATTGCCGTTTCAGGTGCGAAGCTGCTTCTGGATTACGCCAAAAAGACAGAGGGGAATTTTAAGTTCGAGTATTCTCCGGAGAGCTTTACCGGGACGGAGATGGAGTTTGCGCTCGAAATATGCAACGCTGTTCTCGATGTCTGGAAGCCCGCGCCCGACAACAAGGTGATCATCAACCTGCCGGTAACGGTGTCTATGTCGCTGCCGCATGTCTATGCCAGCCAGGTGGAGTACATGTGCGATCATCTGAAATACAGGGAGGATGTAATCGTCTCGCTCCATCCCCACAACGATCGGGGCTGCGCCATTGCCGACTCTGAATTGGGCCTGCTGGCGGGAGCGGACCGGATCGAAGGGACTCTGTTCGGCAATGGGGAGCGGACCGGAAATGTCGATATCGTCACCCTGGCGCTGAATATGTACTCTCACGGCATCGATCCAAAGCTCGACTTTTCAAATATGCCGGAGATCATCGAGATGTACGAGGAAACGACCGGGATGAAGGTGTACGACCGGCAGCCCTACAGCGGGAAGCTGGTATTCGCAGCCTTTTCGGGTTCCCATCAGGACGCGATCGCCAAGGGGATGAAGTGGCGCGAAGAGGCTGTCCGGGAGCACTGGACGGTGCCTTATCTGCCAATCGACCCGAAGGATATCGGCAGGGAATACGAAAGCGATGTCATCCGGATCAACAGCCAGTCCGGAAAGGGCGGGATCGGTTACCTGCTCCAGCAGCATTACGGCCTAGTGCTTCCCGCCAAGATGCGCGAAACATTTGGCTACCGGGTCAAGCATATTTCCGACCGCCTCCACAAAGAGCTCTCTCCTAAAGAGGTTTATGAGGTTTTTGTAAAGGAGTTCGTCAACATTGCGGAGCCGATTACCGTAAAGGAATGCCATTTCCGCCAGGGAAAAGAGATCGAGGCGATCGTCACGGTCTATTACGAAGAAAAAGCGCTGGAGCTCAAAGGAAAGGGGAATGGACGCCTGGATGCGGTCAGCAACGCGATCAAGGAATATTTCGGCGTTTCCTACACCATTGTGACCTATGAAGAACACGCGCTGGCGCAGGGCTCCGATTCCCGGGCCTGCTCCTATGTCAGCATCGCCGACAAGGATGGTAAAATTAGCTGGGGCGCCGGTGTCCATACCGATATCGTCACCTCTTCGATCGACGCGCTTTTCAGCGCTGTCAACCGGATGATGTCTGCAAAATAACGCTTTGAAAATCAGAACAGGCGGCAGTGTGTGATGGATCACTGCCGCCCGTTTTTTATTTCTATCCGTGTGATTTAAGAAGCTGTTTGACACAGCGGCTGATGTAATAGGAGGCCGTTTACAAAATTCGGCCCTTGCATTTTGTCGTCTGCCTCTGTAAGATAAGGGGGAGGGGGAGTCGAAATGAACGATCATCAATATATCAGAGAGGTGATTCTAAGCCGCCCTCTGCCGGAGGATTCCTATCTGCGCGGCCTTCCGGC
>JAAWBP010000118.1 GCA_022792755.1 Oscillospiraceae bacterium
GCAGGCCTCGGTGGAAATGGTGAAGCCCTGTGGAACCGGAAGACCGAGGTTGGTCATCTCGGCCAGGTTCGCGCCTTTGCCGCCGAGCAGCTCTCTCATTTTTCCGTTGCCTTCGGAAAAAAGATACACGTACTTTTTGCTCACTTGCAATCTACCTCCAATTTTTTTTACAAAGCCTCACAAATCAAGCCTGCAAGAATCAATTTCCGCAGGCGAGACGAGAGGGTTTTGTACTGCCTTGTTTCTTTAGGCTCGTCTCACATTATAACAAAGATTCGAGGGTTTTTCTATATATTTATCAATTTTTTTTTAGGAAACTATCCGAAATCCGTTTATTTCATAGAGTTTCACAAATAAGGCTTGCAAAACACCCTGGAAATTGAGATAATAATACTAAGAAATGAAGCTGAAAGCGCTGTGAAACGGTCGATTTTGCCCGCCTGCCGTGCGGTTCGGCCTAGATGATTCCATATATAGAAAAGGGAGTGGGCCTTATTTTGCATGAAAAGATAGCGGTCATTTTAGCTGCCGGGAACGGCAAGCGGATGATGTCAAAAAAACCCAAGGTTCTGTGTGAGGTTTTGTATAAAC
Source organism: Oscillospiraceae bacterium (assembly GCA_022792755.1). Classification (GTDB taxonomy): domain Bacteria; phylum Bacillota; class Clostridia; order Oscillospirales; family Ruminococcaceae; genus Metaruminococcus_A. The sequence goes on from JAAWBP010000118.1 coordinate 592, forward strand.
CCATGCTGTCTTGGGTTATTTCTGCGTGTGAAAAAGCTGGGGTCGAAAAAATCTGCGTCGTGGCTGGATATGGGCATGAGCAGGTGGAAGATTCTCTCGGGGGTGGTTATCGCATCGTGCTTCAGACGGAGCGTCTGGGGACGGGGCATGCGCTTAAAATGGCAGGGAATTTTTTAAAGGAAAACGCCGGTTCGGACCTGCTGGTTCTCTGCGGAGACGCGCCCTTTATCGATGAAAAAACGATCGGGGAGGCACATGCCCTCCACCAGCAACAGGGGAACAGCGTGACGGTCGTTACGGCGGAGCTGGAAAACCCCTTCGGCTACGGCCGGGTTCTGCGCGAGGGGGACGGAATTTCCGGAATCGTCGAGCAGAAGGAGGCGACCAAGGAGCAGCAGAAGATCCGCGAAATCAATTCCGGCGTTTATTGGTTTAAAACCGACGATCTGATCCCGGCGCTGGAACAGATCAAAAACGACAACGCGAAGGGAGAATACTATCTGACCGATTCCATTGCGATCCTCCTTTCTTCGGGGAAGCGGGCGGGGGCATATCTCGCGCCGAACGCCGACGCCTGCCTCGGTGCGAACGACCGGAAAACGCTCTTGGAGCTCAACCGGAAGGCGGCGGAGCGGGTGATCGAAAAGCACCTGGAAAACGGGGTCGGCTTTGTGTCGGCCGACGGGGTGGTCATCGGCCCGGATGTGAAAATCGGCGCCGGGACGGAGATCGACCCGAACGTCATTTTGAAGGGGAAAACCACCATCGGCGAAAACTGTTTCATCGGCCAGGGCTGCGTTTTAGAGGATACGACGGTTGGAAACGACGTGAAACTTTATGCGGTTCAGAGCGAAGGAGCAGTCATTCGGGACGGCGTTAGAATCGGGCCCTTTGCCCATCTGCGCCCGAATACTGAAATCCGGGCGGAAGCAAAGCTCGGCAATTTTGTGGAGATCAAAAATTCCGTCATCGGGGAGAAAACGGCGGTCGCCCATCTGACCTATGTCGGCGACAGCGATGTCGGCTGCGGCGTCAATTTCGGCTGCGGCGTGGTTACGGTCAATTACGACGGGTCGGAAAAACACAGGACAGTCATCGGCGACCACGCTTTTATCGGCTGCAACACCAATCTGGTGGCTCCGGTGAAGGTCGGGGATACGGCTTACACGGGGGCGGGCTCCACCATTACAAAAGATATTCCGGACGGCGCGCTCGCGGTGGAGCGTACAGATACGAAAATTGTAGAAGGTTATGCCTACCGTAAACTGAAAAAGAAAAAATAGAGGCTTCGAACGATCAATAAGGGACTGAGAGGTAGGAAATGAACTTACACGGAAAAGACATCAAGATATTTTCAGCGAACTCCAATCCGCAGGTGGCGAGAGAGATTGCAAAGGAACTGGGGCTGCCGATCGGGAAATCGGATGTGGCGCTGTTCAGCGACGGCGAAATATCGGTTTCGATCCACGAGTCGGTCCGCGGCTCGGACGTCTTTGTGATCCAGTCCACCAGCGCGCCGGTCAACCGGAACCTGATGGAGCTTTTGCTGATGATCGACGCCTTTAAGCGCGCCTCCGCCGGGAGGATCACGGCGGTGATCCCTTATTTCGGCTATGCGCGGCAAGACCGCAAAGCGAAGGCACGCGACCCGATTTCCGCAAAGCTGGTGGCCGACCTGATTACGACCGCGGGCGCAGACCGGATTTTGACGATGGATCTCCACGCCCCCCAGCTCCAGGGCTTTTTCAACATCCCGGTCGACCATCTGCTCGGTGTGCCGATCCTGCTGCCTTATTACAATGAGAAATTCAAGGATTCCAAAGAGGATCTGGTTGTCGTTTCGCCCGATCTCGGCTCGGTGACCCGGGCGCGGAACTTCGCCAGCAGGATCGAGGCTCCGCTCGCAATTATCGACAAGCGCCGCCAGCGCGCGAACGTTTCGGAGGTCATGAACATCATCGGCAATGTGGAGGGGAAACGCGTCATCCTGGTCGACGATATGGTTGATACGGCGGGGAGCCTCTGCAACGCTGCCAAAGCGCTGGTAGAAAAGGGCGGCGCAAAGGAGATATACGCCTGCGCGACCCACGGTGTTCTCTCCGGGCCCGCTGTCGAGAGGATTGCAGAGAGCCAGATCGAGGAATTGGTGTTCTTGGATACCATCCAGCTGCCGGAGGAAAAAAGGCTGGATAAAATTAAGCAGCTTCCCGTCGCTCCCGTTTTTGCGGAGGCGATTGAGCGGATTTATCTGGATAAACCGGTTTCTCCGCTGTTTATCTGACCGAGGGGCGGCTGCTGGAAAACAGTCCTTATAGATCGGGTGCTTTTTGAGATTGAAGGCAGTTAGGATTCCCGCCGATTTGAGGCGGCTGATCCCTTTTCGATACCAAAATTGTATGTTCAGATGAAACCTGCACAGGTGAAAAATCCCTGTGCAGGTTTTGCTGGCTTGGATGCTAAATTGGAGGAATTATGAGCATTTTTGACCTGTTCGCCCAGATTTCGCGCTCCCAGGGGCAGATCGAGTATTTGATCGTCGGTTTGGGAAATCCGGGGCCGAAATATGAAAAAACCCGTCACAATGCGGGCTTTCGGGCGCTCGATGTTCTGCTGAAAGAAAACAATCTGGAGCTCGGCCGGAAAAAGTTCAAAGCACTCACTGCCGACGGGTCTGTCAGCGGAAAGCGATGCCTGTTTATGAAGCCGCAAACCTTTATGAATCTGAGTGGGGAAGCGGTTGGGGAGGCAGCTCGGTTTTACAAAATCCCGCCGGAAAAGGTCATCGTTTTGTTTGACGATATCTCCCTGCCGCCCGGCAAGCTCCGAATCAGGAGGAAAGGGAGCGCCGGCGGGCACAATGGAATCAAGAGCATCATCGAACATCTTGACTCGGAGGCATTTCCGCGGGTCAAGCTCGGTGTGGGGGCGAAACCGCGCCCGGATTACGACCTGGCCGATTGGGTGCTTTCGTCGTTTTCACCGCAGGATCAGCAGAAGATGGAGGAAGCCTACGCCCTTTGCCCGGAGATCATCTCCTGCCTGGTCGAAGGGAAGATCGACGAGGCGATGAGCCGTTTCAGCCATTAGTAAAGGAATTGAGACCAGATGAAACTTTTTACCAGCCTGCTTCAGAAATTCGACCCCTTCATCCGGGTGGATGAGGCAATCCGAAACGGCTCACTGCCGGCGATGGCAGTGGGCTTTTCCGCCGTACACAAGGCAAATCTTGTAGCGGCTGTGGCGGAACAGCATGGCCCCTGCCTCGTAGTGACGGCGGACGAGCCCGCTGCACGCCGTTTTTGCGAGGATATCAACGCGATGCTCAAGCGTGAGGCGGCGCTCCTTTATCCTGCGAAGGATTTTGTCTTCCGCAGCATCGAAGGGGTGTCCCACGAATATGAGCAGCAACGGCTGGGGATTCTCTCCCGCGCCCTGCGGGGGGGATGCGGTATTGTCTGTTGCAGTATCGACGCGCTTTTACAGCTTACGATTCCTCCGGAGGAACTCGCCCGCCGCATCGTTGTCCTCAAACCTGGGCAGCAGATCGAGCCGCGGGAAGTGGTTCAAATGCTGATTCGGGCCGGTTATGCCCGCCGGGATCAGGTGGACGGGCCGGCGCAGTTTTCCGCCCGGGGCGGAATCATCGACCTGTTCCCGCCCGACCTTTCCTATCCAGTTCGGATTGAATTCTGGGGAGATGAAATTGACACGGTTTCCGCCTTTGAGCTGGATTCCCAGCGGCGGGTGGATACAGTCAAAGAGGTACAGATTGTCCCGGCGTTTGAGGTTTTGGCGGAATCCCCCGAAGTGCTCGCGGAAATCATCGAGAAAAAATGCAAAACCCTCAAGCAGGATTCCCCGGCGGGTGAGTTGCTTCTCCGGGAAGCGGAGCGCCTTCGTGCGGGACTGGAGCTGTCCTCCTACGACAAATACATCGGGGCGGTCTATTCCAAACCGGCGACCCTCCTCGATTATTTTGAAACGCCCCTTGTTTTTGTCAGCGAATACACCGCCGTAAAAGAGCGGGCGAGGGGATTTCTGACCACCCATTATGAAGATATCAAAATTCTTTTGGAGGAGGGGGAGCTCTGTAAAGGGTATGACACTTTTTGTGTGGATTTTCCCCAGATGAATGAAATCCTGCAGAAATCCCGGACCATCTACCTCGACACCTTTGCCCAGAGCAGCGACCTGAAGCTGAAGGAGCTGATCTCCGCCTCGGCGGTTCAAACCTCAGCCTGGGGAGGGGAATTGAAGCTTCTGGCAGAGGATCTTTCCTCTCTGATCGCGCAGGGGTATTGCTGTGCTGTTTTGGCGGGGACTGCGAAATCGGCGGCAACGCTCGCCGCCGACCTGCGGAAGCAGGGCCTTCCCGCCGATTACACCAAGGATGTGAAAGACATTGTTTACCGCAAGGTGTTTGTGCTGGAGAACAAGCTTTCCTCGGGCTTTGAATACCCCGAAATCAAGCTGGCGGTCATCACCAGTGTCAAGCCGGGGGCGGCGGTCAAAAAACGCCCTAAAAAGAGGCGCGGGGAGGAAATCCGGTCTCTGACCGACCTGACGGTGGGGGATCCCGTCGTCCACGTTTCCCACGGCGTCGGGATATTCGATGGGATTCATAAGCTGGATCTCCATGGGATCGTCAAGGACTACATCAAAATTCAGTATGCGGGGGCGGATACCTTATATGTCCCTGTCACCCAGCTCGACCTCGTGTCGAAGTATATTGGGCCGAAGGACGACAGCAAGATCAAGCTCAACCGCCTGAACTCCGGTGAATGGCAGAAGACCCGTGCCCGGGTTAAAAAGGCAGTCAGCGAGATGGCGGACGAACTGATCCGCCTTTATGCCGAGCGGATGAAGGTGCAGGGCCACGCTTTTCCCGAAGACGACGAGTGGCAGAGGGAGTTTGAAGAGCGCTTCGATTATGAGGAGACCGACGACCAGCTTCGCTGTGCAGAAGAGATCAAGGCCGATATGGAAAAGCCTGTCCCGATGGACCGGCTCCTCTGCGGCGATGTCGGCTTCGGCAAGACTGAAGTCGCCCTGCGCGCCGCCTTTAAATGCGTCGAGGATGGGAAACAGTGCGCCATCCTCTGCCCGACGACCATCCTCGCCTGGCAGCACTACCAGAATATCATCCGCCGGTTTGAGGGTGTTCCGGTCAACATCGAGCTCCTCTCCCGGTTCCGCAGCCCGAAGCAGCAGAAGGAAGCGGTGAAAAAGCTGAAGACGGGGGAGGCGGATATTGTTGTGGGAACCCACCGGCTGGTGCAGAAGGACATCGAATTCAAAGCCCTTGGGCTGGCGATCGTCGATGAAGAACAGCGGTTCGGGGTCGCCCATAAAGAGAAGTTCAAAGAGATGTTCCGCGGCGTAGATATGCTGACCCTTTCGGCCACCCCGATTCCGCGGACACTGAATATGGCGATGTCGGGGATCCGGGATATGTCGGTCATCGACGAGCCGCCGCAGGACCGCCATCCGGTTCAGACCTACGTCATCGAGCATGACATCGGCGTGATCTGCGATGCAATCCGCCGGGAGCTGAGGCGGGGCGGGCAGGTGTATTATATCCACAACCGGATCGACAGCATCCGGAGCTGTGCCGCCCGGATTCAGGAGCGGATTCCCGACGTCCGGATCGGGATTGCCCACGGCCGGATGGCAGAGGATGAACTGTCCGAAATCTGGCGGCAGCTGATGGAGCGGGAGATCGATGTTTTGGTCTGTACGACGATCATAGAGACCGGGGTGGACGTCGCCAATGTCAACACCCTTATCATCGACGACGCGGACAACATGGGGCTTTCTCAGCTTTACCAGCTCCGGGGGCGGATCGGCCGGTCCAACCGCCGTGCTTTTGCCTATTTCACCTTCCGGCGGGGGAAAGTCCTCTCCGAAGTTGCAACCAAACGGCTGTCCGCTATCCGGGAGTTCACCCAGTTCGGCTCCGGTTTCCGAATCGCCCTGCGCGACCTGGAAATCCGGGGCGCGGGCAACATCCTGGGAGCCCGCCAGCACGGGCACATGGAGGCGGTTGGCTACGACATGTACCTGCGCCTTCTCTCGGATGCAATCAGCGAACACAAAGGGGAAAAGCCGACCCAGGCGTCGGAAGAATGCCTGGTCGATATCCAGGTGGAGGCCCATATCCCGGAAAAATATATCGAAAGCCCGTCCCAGAGAATCGACGTTTACCGGAAGATTGCCTCGGTCAAATCGGAGGAGGATGCGCTCGACGTGCTGGACGAGCTGATCGACCGGTTCGGTGAGCCGCCTGAGGCGGTAAAAGGCTTGGTAGATGTTGCACTCCTGCGGAACACCGCCTCGAATTTCGGGATCGGTGAGATCAGCCAGAAAGGCGGGAGCCTGCTTTTCTATCCGGAACACCTGAATATGGAGCTCGCTTCCCAGCTGGTCGGGAGGCTTAAAGGCAGGGTGATGGTCAACGCGGGCGCAAAGCCTTACCTGTCGGTCAAAATGAAAGAAGCGGGCCCGGTCGAGGTGATGCGGGAGGTACTGGGTGTCTGGAATGAGTCGGCTCGTGAAAACGGGTGACAGTAAAAAAGTGTCTATCTCATGCGGAAACGGGAGCGCTCGGCGGCTATCTCGCACTTAAAATCGGGAAAGATTTTCGAGGGTGTAGAAATCATGAATGCACAAAGGGACGGCGGCTTCTGACTGCTGTCCCTTTTGATTCTCTGCCAAGCAGGAATTTTGCTGCTTCCAAGTCGATAAAAGGAAATATTTTTACAAAACAGCTTGACTTTTAAAACGGTTTTGGGTATAATATAAGACGTTCCGCTGTGGTGGAAACTGCAAGCGGGCAGATAGTTTGTTTTGGGGTGTAGCCAAGTGGTAAGGCAGCGGGTTCTGGCCCCGTCATTCCGAGGGTTCAAATCCTTCCACCCCAACCAGGAAAAGTCTGGAGCGTATTGCTCCGGACTTTTCTTTATAATTTTCGCGCTGTCCGCTTTTGGAGCTGGCGCTTTTAAAATTGAAGAATACCGGTTGCTTGTCTGAGCAGTCGGTATTCTCTTTTTGGCTCCGGCCGATGCTTTGGGCGGCACGCAAATCGACTTTGAAAAGAAAGTGAGAATGCAGCAATGAACAAATCAACCGTTTATTTTACCGACATGCGCGCCCGTCCGGGGACGAATCTGCTCGACAAGCTGAGAAAACTGATGAAGGCAGCCGGCGCGGATACCATTGATTTCAGCGACAAATTCACAGCGATCAAAATCCACTTTGGAGAGCCGGGGAACCTTTCCTTCCTCCGGCCGAATTTTGCCAAGACGGTAGTCGACTACATAAAGGAGCGGGGAGGTGTTCCCTTCCTGACCGACTGCAACACCCTTTACGTCGGCCGCCGCAAAAACGCGCTCGATCATATGGATGCGGCTTATGAGAACGGGTTTACCCCTTTTTCGACCGGATGCCATGTGATTATCGCAGACGGTCTGAAAGGCACCGACGAGGTGCTGGTTCCGGTTGAGGGCGGGGAATATGTCAAAGAAGCCCGGATCGGCCGCGCTGTGATGGATGCGGATATCATAATCTCCCTCAACCATTTTAAAGGGCATGAGCTCACCGGCTTCGGCGGTGCGATTAAGAACCTCGGAATGGGATGCGGCTCCCGCGCGGGCAAAATGGAACAGCACAACGACGGAAAGCCGCAGGTCGACCAGAGCCTCTGCAAAGGCTGCAAGATGTGTTCAAAGAACTGTGCGCACGGCGCAATTTCGTTTGATGCGGAGAATAAGGCGTCGATCGACCACAATAAATGCGTCGGCTGCGGCCGCTGTATCGGCTCCTGCTTCTTTGATGCGGTTTCCAATTCGAGCGGGAGCGCGGCCGAAAGGCTCGGGATGAAGATGGCGGAGTACGCGAAGGCCGTTGTGACCGCCCGCCCGCAGTTCCACATCAATATTGTCATGGACGTTTCGCCTTACTGCGACTGCCATGCGGAGAATGACATGCCGATTATCCCGGATGTTGGAATGTTCGCTTCCTTCGACCCGGTTGCGCTGGACGTCGCCTGCGCCGATGCCTGCAACCGGCAGCCCGTCTGTAAGGGGAGCCTCCTCGACGAAAACCAGAACGATCCCCATTTCCACGACCACCACGACCATTTTGTCAATACGACGCCGGCAAGTGACTGGAAGGCCTGCGTAGAGCACGCCGAAAAGATCGGCCTGGGTTCGCGGGAGTATGAGATCGTCACTGTAAAATAACCTGTAAAAACAATGAATGCAAAAATACCGCCGGCTTTTGGGCCAGGCGGTATTTTTGTACAAATTGACACTTTTTCGGGAATCGGATATAATAAATCCATTACCGTGTGCGCACGAAAAAAGGGGAGCCGATATTTTGAGTCTCGACAACGCTGTTTCAGCCCGCCCCAATACCCTCGGGATGGGTGGGAAAATGCTGGTAAAAGTCCTTTTGGCAGATTTTTGCTGTTTGATCCTCGTGATTTCTACCGCTTTTTTATTTATGTACCAGTGGCTGATCTGGTTGTTGGCAATCATCTGCATGACGCTTCTGGTTGCCTTTCTCGCCGGGCCGATGAACAACCGCGGGCACCGGGACAGAGGGTATTATGAAAGGAACAATCAAAAGACCGACCGGTTTTACGGGCTGAAGGCCGGCCTCATTGCCGCTCTTCCGTTTTATCTGATGACGCTGGTCTCCGTGCTGATGATGCTGGGAATCCTCCCGGATTATTTTCTCCTTTACCGGGCTTTGAACAGCTTTTTCTGGCCGTTTATTTCCCTGATCGTTGGCGCATTTGGCGTCGTGGACTTTCCCTGGTATTACTTCCTCCTTTTTTTCCTGCTCCAGTCGGTGATCCCGCTGACCTGCCATATTTCATATACGCTGGGGTTAAAGGACATCGTCCTGTCGGACCGGATCCTTTACCAGCGGAACAAAAAGAAAAAATAGGAGCATAACCGCCCCGGCCCGGTTCATAGATATGAACATAGAAAAATCGTGATGGGTGGCCGGTATGAGGAGAGAATTGTTTCGAAAAGCCGCAGTTTTGACCGCGATCTTGCTGGCGGCTTTTTTTCTTATCATTACAGTGGTGCATTTGGAGATGACAGCGCCTGTGGTGGGGGATATTTCGTCTGTCCGCACCATAGTGATCGATCCGGGGCACGGCGGTGCGGACGGCGGCGCCGTAGGCTACAGCGGCAGCATCGAAAAGGGCCTGAACCTCGAGATTTCCCTTAAGCTGCGGGCTCTTTTGCAGGCGTGCGGATTCCAGGTGGTCATGACGCGGGAGGACGACCGTTCCATTCACGACGAAAGCGCGGGAACGATCGGCGAGCAAAAGCGTTCCGATCTTTACAACCGCTTGGAAATCTATAACAGCGACCCAACCGCGCTGGTGATCTCGGTTCACTTAAACCAATACGGCGACTCTTCCTGCAAAGGGGCACAGGTCTTTTACAGCCCGAATGTGAGCGAGTCGAAGGAGCTGGCGCAGTCGGTACAGTCTTCGTTCAAGCAGCTGCTCCAGCCGGAAAACGAACGGATGATCAAGCCGGCCGAAAAGAATCTCTTTCTTTTATTCCACTCGGAGGTGCCGGCGATCCTGTGCGAGTGCGGCTTTGTTTCCAATCCCGGGGAGGAAGCGCTGCTGATGGACGACGAATACCAGACAAAGGTGGCGTTTGCCATTTTGACTGGACTGATGGATTATTTGGTCGGATGACAGGGGGAAACGATGGCAAAAGCAAAGGAAGTTTATGTTTGCACAAACTGCGGGTTCGAGACGGCGAAATGGAATGGGCGCTGTCCTTCCTGCAATGAATGGAATACCTTTGAGCTGCATGTGCAGGCGGCTGCGCCTGCAAAGGGGGCCGGCAGGATATCCGCGGCTCCGCTTCCGGGCGCTGCCGCCCCTGTCCGCATTTCGGAAATCGACACCGAGGACGAGGTCCGCTACCACACCGGACTCAAGGAATTTGACCGCGTGCTGGGCGGGGGGATCGTCAAGGGGTCGATCAACCTTTTGAGCGGTGCGCCCGGCATCGGAAAATCCACCCTGCTTTTACAGATCTGTGAGTTTTTGGGGCGGAACTACAGCATTTTATATGTATCGGGGGAGGAATCAGTCCGTCAGCTCAAGCTGCGGGCGCAGCGCCTCGGGGTAGAGAGCGACAATCTTTATATCGTCTCCCAGACCGATGTGGATACAGTGATCCACACGGTTGTGACCCAGAAGCCGGATCTCGTGATGATCGACTCGATCCAGACCATGAATCTCGCCCAGGTGGCTTCCTCCGCGGGCAGTGTCACCCAGGTGAGGGAGTGCACCTCCGCCTTGATGCGGACGGCGAAGTCGGAGGAAATCCCGATGTTCATCGTCGGCCATATCAACAAAGATGGGGCGATTGCAGGCCCGAAGGTGCTCGAGCACATCGTCGATGCAGTGCTCTATTTCGAGGGAGACCGCAACCTCACCTACCGGATTCTGCGTGCGGTGAAAAACCGTTATGGCTCCACCAACGAAATCGGGATGTTCGAGATGCTGGACACCGGTTTGACCGAAGTGGAGAACCCCTCTATGATGCTTCTCGCCGACCGGCCTGTTGGGGTGAGTGGCACCTGCGCCGCCTGCGTGATGGAGGGGAGCCGGCCGATTATGGCGGAGGTTCAGGCGCTGGTGACCAAAACCGGTTTCGGCACGCCCCGCAGGATGGCGGCGGGGTTTGACTACAACCGGATGTCGCTCATCCTGGCCGTTTTGGAAAAGCGGGCGGGTTATTTCTTTGGCGCGCTTGACGTTTACATCAACATCGTCGGCGGACTCCGCTTGGAGGAACCGGCCGCCGACCTTTCCATTGCGTTGGCGCTGGTGTCGAGCCTGAGGGACAAGCCGCTTCCGGAAGGGCTTCTCGCCTTTGGGGAACTGGGACTCGCGGGTGAAATCCGGACGGCGTCGAATCTTTTGCAGCGGATCAAAGAGGCGCAGAGGCTCGGCTTTACCCAGTGCCTTGTTCCGCGGCAGGCTTTGAAGGCTCTTTCTGCAATTTCCGGTCTGGACGGGATAGAGTTGATAGGGGTAAGCAGTTTAAAGCAGGCGATTGCCGCTGCATTCCCCGGTTAACCCTTTGAGGGAGGAGAACTTTGCCCGCCCGCCGCTTTGTCTGTTTGCTTTGCCGGGACAAAATAGCCGCAGCCTTGCTCTGTGCTCGCGGTCGGGGCGGTGATCTGCTCTAATGTACAGACCCCTTCGGATTGATGAGCGCAGGGTTTGCTGCACCAAATCAGGTTCATTGGAAACACCTCGATTCAAAAAATGAAGATGGGCCGTCTTGGTTTAGTTTATTTCTTCCGCCTTGATTTATTCGAAAAATCAGCGCCGAAAGGTTAAAACAAGGGGTAATTTCGATCGAGGCTTGCGGATGAAAATCTTTTGAAATAACAAGCTGCCTATAGATACCGTTTTGAAAGGAACGGTATCTATTTTTAATAAGAACTTTCTCTGCCGCCTGGTTGAGCGGGCCTATATTGAGCAGGGAATTCTTGCCTAAGTTATAGCAGGCGGATCCAGGGAAGGTAAAAAGAGATGCTTTAAAAAAATATTTTTGGCCTTTGAAATATGCAGGTTTGGCGGCTGTATGATGGAATTTACAACCGTTGCAGGAATGATTCGGGCCGTTGGCAAGCAAAATATAAATACGGCGCTCGCCATTTGAGGACAAGATGGAGGAGAGTTCCTCAATTTTTTAACGCTCTGAGCCTGGTTTGTCCCTGCTGATCATTTGATTTTTAAAAATTTCATGAAATAAAAGATACAGATGCGAGAAGCTGAAAAATATTGCCAGCCTTGTGTTCACCCTTTATTAACATATTGAGAGCTATGATATGTTACAATTTGTAATATGTTACGGCGATTGATCGTTCAGGTTGGGTTCATAAGGCAAATTTTTTGTCAACACAACAAATTTAGACAGGTTTTTCTCCGCAGGTTGTTGCAAAATGTCGAAGGATTATGTAAAATAAGATTTGAATTGTATTATTTATGATAAGAGGGGATCAATTATGTCGAATCGGTTGTTTCAGGGCGTTGTCCATCAGATGAGGGATACAGTTGACCGTGTCATTGGAGTCGTAGACGATCAGGCTACGATTATCGCATGCAGCGAGCTTTCCCGCATAGGGATTACCAACGAGCTTGTTTCGTTTGAGATTACGGGAGGGCATGATATTTTCGTGCGCGACGGTTACACCTATAAACCGTTCGGTTCGCACATTAGGCCCGATTTTGCCGTTTTTGTCGAAGGCACGGACGATGCGGCGTCCAAGTACGCTCAGATTCTCGCCGTTTCGCTTTCCAGCATCAAGCAGTATTACGACGAAAAATATGACCGCAATAATTTTATCAAAAACGTTGTGCTGGACAATATCCTTCCAGGCGACATCTATGTGAAGGCGAGGGAGCTCCATTTCAATACGGAAGTCAGCCGTGTCGCGCTTCTGATCCGCATCACGTCTTCCCACGAGGTTTCGGCCTATGATGTGATCCAGAATCTTTTCCCGGATAAGCAGAAGGATTTCGTCTTCAATATCAGCGAAAGCGACATCGTCCTGATCAAGGAGATCAAGTCTACAATCGAGCCGAAGGACTTGGAAAAGCTCGCCTATTCGATCATCGACACGCTGTCCAGCGAGTTTTACACCAAGGCGGTTGTCGGGATCGGCACCTCGGTCATCGGTGTGAAGGATCTGGCACATTCGTTTAAAGAGGCGCAGATCTCTTTAGAGGTCGGAAAGGTCTTCGACACCGACAAAGCGGTTGTCAGCTATGACAACTTGGGAATCGCCCGGTTGATTTACCAGCTTCCGACCACCCTCTGCGACACTTTTTTGAGAGAGGTTTTTAAGCGGGGGTCGATCGAGTCGCTCGACTATGAAACCCTGTTTACCATCCAGAAATTTTTTGAAAACAACTTAAATGTATCCGAGACTTCAAGGAAGCTGTTTGTCCACCGGAATACGCTGGTCTACCGCCTGGAGAAGATCAAAAAGCTGACCGGCCTGGATCTGCGTGAATTTGACCATGCGATTGTTTTTAAGATCGCGCTGATGGTCAAAAAATATCTGACAGCGAATCCGGTTAAGTTTTAACCGGATTCCCTTGCGGCATCGGCGGGTCGGGTAAGACAAAAGCGAATGATTTTTTGAATTGTGGTGCGTGGTTATGATTAATTTTAAAGACGTTTCCTTTGGATATGGAAACGGAAATATGGTGCTGAAAAACATCAATCTGAAGGTTGATGCCGGGGAATTCGCCTTTGTTGTAGGCTCGTCCGGCGCGGGGAAGAGCTCGCTGTTTAAATTGATCCTGCGGGAAGTTCTTCCTGCCGAGGGCTCCGTTATCGTCAATGGATATGATTTAAAACGGCTGAAAAAAAGGGAAATTCCGAATTTTCGCCGGTCGATTGGGGTGGTGTTTCAGGATTTTCGCCTGATCCCCAGCATGACGGTGTTTGACAACGTGGCGTTCAGCCTGCGGGCGACCGATTCGTCACGGCGGTTTATCCGCAACCAGGTTCCCTATGTCTTAGACTTGATGGGGCTGGTGCACAAGGCAAAGAGCTATCCTGACGAGCTCTCCGGCGGCGAGCAGCAGAGGGTGGCCTTGGCGCGTGCGCTGGTGAACGATCCGCCCTTGATTATAGCGGATGAGCCTACCGGCAACATCGATCCTGAGCTGTCCTATGAAATTGTAGAACTCCTGCGTGAAATCAATAAATGCGGGACCACGATCCTGATGGTGACCCATGAGCACGATTTGGTTCGTTACTTCGGGGGGCGCACCATTACAGTGGAAAACGGAAGTATTGTTTTTGATAATTATGTAGGAGGACAATCACGAAACCTAAAGCGTTCAATAAAA